>JASJBU010000061.1 GCA_030066355.1 Gammaproteobacteria bacterium
AGAGCATTTTTCTACTAAACGAGGTTAAATTTTATTATGTCTGAACAGCAAACAGGCACCGTTAAATGGTTCAACGATGAAAAGGGTTACGGGTTTATCGAAAGAGAAAACGGTGCCGATCTCTTTGTCCACTTCCGTTCCATCGTAGGCGAAGGTCGCAGGACATTGACTGAGGGCCAAAAGGTCCAATTCAACGAAGTCGCAGGTCAGAAGGGTCCACAGGCCGATAACGTCGTCCCGATGTAAAACGGCTTATACCCGCTGAAGTCCGGCCCCATGCGGGCCGGTCGCATACATTGCTACTTGGTGGCGACATGGTCGATCCGTTGCCACTCCGATCATTTATTGTCTTGGAAAAACCTATGATCAGACTGTCCGTCAGAAACCTGCCACGCTCAACCACTGAAAAAAGCCTGACGGATCTCTTTTCAGCGTATGGAACCGTCAGAGGACTCAGCCTTGCGAAAGACCTCTTTTCCGGTGATTGCAAGGGCTTTGCGACCATCGACATGGAAGGCCATGAAGCCCGGGCTGCCATCGAAGCGCTGGACGGCAGCGAACAGGACGGCCGACAGATCTATGTGACGAAGGATATACCCCGCAAGAAGGGATCACGTCGCAGACGCTGACGAATCCTGCACTTCACTCAACGTCTTTCTCAAGGTTTCGGCCTCAGCATACCAGGCTTTTACCTGACTGTTATCAGGCCCATGCTCGTTGAGGAAGGTCTTCACACTGTTGCAGTGCCCCAGGGCATCATGCAGTTTATCCTCGTCCTGGAAGTGTCTCGCCTGCTCCATGTGATAGCGGTAGACAGACTCAGCACGTAGGGTGGCGACCTGCTCGACATACTGACCAGCCTGCTCTGCGGTGAGTGGGGTTAAGAGCCGTCCACTTCGCAGAAATTCGATCAACTCACCCAACGCCCCGGTAATCCTCTGCAACTGCGGTTTGTTCTGAATATCGAAATGCTGGCTCTCTACAACCTGACTGATCGCATGTTCCGCATCCGCGATCAAGGCATCGACCCCCTCGAACCGGGCATCGATCTGCTTGACCCGTTGAAATCGGACCAGAATATCCTGCTGCAAAAGCCTTTCCAACTCCACCGGCAGGGGGCAACCGGCAATCCGGTCACACAGGGCCTGAATCAGATCGACACCCCGCAGGGTACGCTTGATTCGTGCGCGCTTCTCCGCCATGAGCTCCTGATAGCGTCGTACGGTACTGGCCAACATCAAAGTGATGATCAACAGGGCGGCAAGGGCAATAAAAAGATTGGTTTGCTCCATTTTGGCTGTGTATTTCGGCTGCAAGTTAGGCATTCGGGCAACTCCCGGTCAGCCAGTGCTGGATCAGCCGATTGGGAGATCCCCGGGACGTATGACGGCAAAATTTCGCCTTATCATTGGTGATTGTTGGCGGCACTGGTTAGAATTATTTTAAAAAACAGATATGCGACAGACCCGTATTGGCAGGATCGGGTGAGCGGAGGGGCAAGATGTCTTGGCAAATTATCATCATCGTGATTCTCGGCGGGATTCTAATCCTGGTCCCTCTGTTGACCTACCTCTCAAGCCGTCGCATGGTCGGTAAAAAGGTCAGTGAGGACCAATACAACCGCAGAGACGGTTTGCTCTATTTCTACAGTGTGAACTGCGGCCCTTGCCGAAATATGACGCCAGTCATCGATCGGCTCTCCCGGGAGGACGATAGAGTGAACAAAATCAACGTATCGGAAGACCCGGACATGGCCCAGAAATATGGCGTCAACGCCACTCCCACGACCATCCTGGTAAAGGGACATGTCATCAAAGAGGTCATGCTGGGGGCCAGATCCCAAAAACAGCTCGAACGCCTTCTGACAGAGATCAATTGATGCAGTACCAGATCCTGCCCGTCACGCCCTTCCAGCAAAACTGCACCCTGCTCTGGTGCGAGAACACCCACAAGTCCGCAATCGTCGATCCCGGTGGGGATATCCAGCAAATCACCGAGACCCTGATCGCCAAGGAACTGATTCCCGAGAGGATCCTGCTGACCCATGGCCATATCGACCATGCCGGCGGGGCGGCGACCCTTGCCAAAAAGCTGAATCTGCCCATCGAGGGTCCCCATCCGGATGACGGCTTTCTACTCGACGCCTTGTTCGAACAGGCCCGCATGTTCGGTTTTCCAGAAACCGAACTGCAGCTGTGCGAGCCGGACCGCTGGCTGCAACCCGGCGAAACGGTCCATTTCGGCGAGGAGGCCCTGGAGGTCTACCACTGCCCAGGCCATACCCCGGGTCATATCGTGTTCTTCCATCGGTCCGCTCGCCTGGCTCTGGTAGGGGACGTCCTGTTCCGGGGCTCCATCGGACGCACCGACTTTCCGCGCGGTAACCATGCTCAGCTGATCCACTCCATCCGGGAACAGCTCTGGCCACTCGGCGATGATGTACGCTTCATCCCCGGCCATGGCCCTGAATCGACCTTTGGCGAGGAACGCCGCAACAACCCCTTCGTTGCCGACGGCGTCTGAAACCCGATCTTCTTCGGCACTGACGCGATTAATTCCCAAGATTCGCTATGACTCCCCAAATCTATTTGATTCAGATCAATCAAGCATGACATTTACACAATATGTTGTGATTGTTTTTTGATTTTGGTCTATATATTGTGCTTCAAAATAAACAACCGGAATCAGTGAAGCCGTGAAGAATCTCCAAACCACCCCCGTCTATCTCCCGGTCAAGGTATACAAGCGCGATGGCAGCGAAGCGGCGTTCGATGCCGGAAAGATCAAGGCCGCGATCCTCAAGGCCGGTCAGGCCACCGGGGAGTTCGACGACAGCGAGGCTCAGTTGCTCACCGCTCAGGTGGTCAAGGTGTTGACCCATACCGGTTACCGCCGGCAGGTCCCGGAGATCGAACGCATCCAGGATATCGTGGAGCAGGTGCTGATCAGCGCCAACCATCAGCAGACCGCGCGAGCCTATATCGTCTACCGGGAGCAACACAAGAAACTACGGGAAGACCGCAAGACCCTGGTGGACGTGGCCGCATCGGTCAATGAATACCTGGAGCAGGCGGACTGGCGGGTCAATGCCAACGCCAACCAGGGCTACTCCCTGGGCGGGCTGATCCTCAATACCTCGGGCAAGATGATCGCCAACTACTGGCTCAGCCATGTCTATCCGCCGGAGATCGGCCTGGCCCACCGGGAGGGGGACTTACACATCCACGACCTGGACATGCTGGCGGGCTACTGCGCCGGCTGGTCCCTGCGCACCCTGCTCAACGAGGGGCTCAACGGTGTGCCGGGTAAGGTCGAGGCTGGACCGCCCAAACACCTGTCCTCGGCGGTGGGGCAGATTGTCAACTTTCTCGGCACTCTGCAGAACGAGTGGGCCGGGGCCCAGGCGTTCAGTTCATTCGACACCTACATGGCACCCTTCGTGCGCAAGGACCAACTGAACTACACAAAGGTCAAGCAATGCATTCAGGAGCTGATTTACAACCTCAACGTACCGTCCCGCTGGGGCTCCCAGACCCCCTTCACCAATCTGACTTTCGACTGGGTTTGCCCGGAGGACCTGCGCGAACAGGTGCCGTTGATCGGCGGTGAGGAGATGCCCTTCCGCTACGGCGAGCTGCAGGCGGAGATGGATCGGATCAACCGGGCCTACATCGAGGTGATGACCGAGGGCGACGCCAAGGGCCGGGTTTTCACCTTCCCGATCCCCACCTACAACATCACGCCGGATTTTCCCTGGGAAAGCGAAAACGCCGAGCGGCTGTTCGCGATGACCGCCAAGTACGGCACGCCCTATTTCCAGAACTTCCTCAACTCCGAGCTCAGCCCCAACATGGTCCGCTCCATGTGCTGCCGCCTGCAGCTCGACCTGCGGGAACTGCTCAAGCGCGGCAATGGCCTGTTCGGTTCAGCAGAGCAGACCGGTTCCCTGGGCGTGGTCACGGTCAACTGCGCCCGTCTGGGTCGTGTCAGTAAAGGCAACGAAACAAAACTGTTCGAGCGGCTCGACCAACTGCTGCAGCTCGCCCGCAACAGCCTGGAGATCAAACGTAAGGTTATCCAGCGCCACATGGACGCCGGGCTGTTCCCCTACACCCAGCGCTATCTCGGTACCCTGCGCAACCACTTCTCCACCATCGGCGTCAACGGCATCAACGAGATGATCCGCAACTTCACCGACGACCACGACGACATCACCACCGAGTTCGGTGCGGAGTTTGCCAGCCGCTTTCTCGACCACATCCGCGCCAGGATGATCGAATTCCAGGAAGCCACCGGCAACATGTACAACCTGGAGGCGACCCCGGCGGAAGGCACCACCTACCGCTTCGCCAAGGAAGACCGTAAACGCTACCCGGATATACTGCAGGCCGGTACGGAAGACCAGCCCTACTATACCAACTCGTCCCAACTGCCAGTAGGTTTCACCGACGACCCCTTCGAGGCCCTCAGCAGACAGGAACCCCTGCAGCGGAAATACACCGGCGGCACCGTACTGCATCTCTACATGAACGAACGCATCGGCAGCACACAAGCCTGCATACGGCTGGTGAAACGCTCACTGGAAAACTTCCGCCTGCCCTACATCACCATCACCCCGACCTTCTCCATTTGCCCGAAGCATGGCTATCTAAGCGGAGAGCATCATGAGTGTCCGGAGTGTGGGGAGGCGACCGAGGTATGGACGCGGGTGATGGGGTATCACCGGCCGGTTTCCGCCTTCAATCATGGGAAGAAGGCGGAACATGCGGAAAGGGTTTGTTTTACGGAGGCTGAATGAGCTAGTGTATTCATTAATTATTGACCTAAATTATTGTTGAACCGGTGTGGTTCCCGATATGGACGAAGCCACAGAATCACTCATTTCATTGGAAGATGACATGCAAGGTTACCAAATGAATACCGAAGAACTTATAGACGAAGCTGTGTCTCTTCTAATAGCAGAGCACGCCTTAGTGGTAGATTCATTGCTTCGCAGTCTGAATTAACCAGATTCTGAAATCGACAAAAAGTGTGCTGTAGCCGCCAAACGCCGCCTCACTGAACTTCGTTCGGGATATACCGAAGCAAGTTCAGAAGAGGAAGTGCTCAATACAATACGGGAAAGATTCGACAACTGAGCTTTCCATTTCATCTGAAAACAGAAAAGGAATTCAACGCAACCATCGAATATTACGATGAGATAAAGCCAGGACTTGTCTATAACTTTGTTGTGGAGGTCTATTTATCGTTCAAGTTCCCGAAGGCAAGGGCTTCATTTGAAGGAGAAATCAGGCAGTCTTCTGTTTGTCGATTTCCTTATGGCGTCCTATAAACAGTAGATTAAAAGGGATATACATTGTCACTGTAATCATCTTCATCGCGAACCAGGTTATTGGAAGCACAGAGCTGGTGCAAAATAAAAGACTTGACGCCAGAGGCGGTGGTTTACCAAGATTAAGATATATACAGCGCATTGCCTTAGCTTATCGGGCCCTACGCGGGCTGGTCATCTTTCGAAGACCCGGCTAGGGCAAACCATGGCCGGGTTCCGAGATGGATCTTCAGTTCTCGTTTTTAGGCTTCATGATGATTTTTCGCCTGTAGCCAATACCAGCCAGACCGAGTCCCATCAATGCGAGAACAGTAGGTTCGGGAACTGATACAGTACCTCCGCATACATCTCCCTGATCGATGCAGACATTGTCCGTCCAAAGCTCCGCCCATGCAGTTCCGTAGTAAGAGGTATATGTACGAAATCTTAATTAAAATAATCGATACTACTTTCATCGATTGTAATATTTGAAAGAATCTCAGCCATCCCTAAATCAAAATTTATCAATGCTCCTTCTGTTAGTGCACTGTAGTAAATGGTTGGGTCAGAAGCCGCTATATCAGAGAGGTAGCTTGTAGACGCGGTTCCATAAAGAATCCGGCCGACTATGGCTCCCACCGCATCGTAAAAATAGAAATCTACCCCGGAATACGCATAGTAGTTAGGTGAAATTATTGTTCCATTCGATGTGACCTCAATGTCAAACATGAAATTGAGTAACGGATCATAGGCAAAGTCTTTTTCTAAAGTGATCTCCGTAAAAGAGGTCTTGTAAAGATGTCCCATCAAGCTGCCATACCGCTCAACCGTATTAGCCAGATTTATACCCGCAAGTTGACGACCTCCAATTGTCCAACTATCGAAAGTACCACTCTCGAAATCATCTTCAAAAATTAAAACCGCATGGGCTGTCGATGAAATGCCATGAATCCCGTAGGCAAGAAATATTATGTATATAAGCGATCTGATCCTGTGTTTCATATTGCTCCCCGATTATCTTAAGTTGTTTCCTACAAGCCACGGCATCGATTTGATCGCATACAGTGGTCCATTCGATTTAGTAAACGTCCAATAATCACTGATTGCAGCCCGCGTAGGGCGCAATAACCGCAGGGCATTGCGCCGTATGTCAATCATCGTACGTAAGAAGGTTCTCGTTGCTGCCTGCCCAGTCAGGTGGATAGACGCCTTGTTCGACCAACCGATGAAAAGTCGAATGAGGCCAATCAGATACTCTTGAAACCCAGCCATGCTTGACCGGATTGAAATGCACATAGTCCATATGTGCTCGGTAATCCGCCTCGTCGCGAATCAAATGCTCCCAGTATCGTCGCTGCCAGATACCTCGTTCACCGCGTTTTTGTCTAACTTTTGATCGCCTCTCTTTTATAGGGAGAGACTTTGAGAAACCCATTTTGATCAATCGCCAGCGCAGAGCATAATCAGCATCATCAGGCGGCATTTCCATCACGCAATGCAGATGCTCAGGGAGAATGACCCAGGCATGGATCACAAAGGGATGACGACTTTTAACCCATCGTACCGACTCCCGTAATGCTTCGATATGGCGAACCAGCAAGTCATTACCATGTCTTTGCAGCAAATTGATCGTAAAAAAGTAGGTGCCGCCCGGATACCAGGCTCGTCGATAGTCAGGCATATTCGGAGTATAGTGGGGGATTCCAAATACGGCGCAATGCCCTGCGGTTATTGCGCCCTACTCCAGTTCCAATAACGGGAATTACGGTGACATCTTACCATTTACACTTATTTTCTTTGGGCATGTAGCCCGCATAGGGCATCCCGCATGGCATAGTATCTCCCCGTAAAGGGGAATTCTGGGGGGAAGTTCTGGGGGGAAGTTCTGGGGACACAATACTCATTTTATGCACGTTCGGAGCACAGGTTCAGATCAAGCCTCTTAGAATCAAACAATTCTTATGCAATTCTGAGGCATACTGGAACGTCAGATGAATGATCCAGCGTAAATACGCTTGATACCTTATGCATCATTTAATATATTCGTATGCATAATCCTGGGGGCGAACATGCGAACATCTCTGGATCTTCCCGAAGACCTTCTGAATGAGGCAATGAAGGCAGCCCATTCCGATAACAAGACCGCCGTGATCATCAAGGCATTGGAAGAACTGGTCAGAATATCGAAAATATCCAACCTGAAAAAAATATAAAGGCAAGATCGATCTGGAAATCGACATCGATAAAACCAGAGATCGACGTTGATAGAGATCCAGGCCGATTCATCGGTATGGATCGATTATTTTTAGGATAACATCAACTCAGATGACCTCGATTTCTTGATCGATGAGAACCTGATCGTCACCAGCGATCTCATCCTCACGGAGTTGATTCCGTATCTGAAGATCAAGCGGCAGATCAAACTCATTGACCTGCTCAAAGAGATGAAAAGACTTCCTTTGGATATTCAGTGGAATGAAATCATCGACTTTCAGGTCAAGTGTCTAAAAAGCGACGCGAATGGTATCGGCATCCCTGATTTGATCATCGCTCAAAACGCCAAACAGCATCAATGTAGTGTCTACTCACTGGATAAGCACTTTCGAATTTGCATAAGTTTTTGAAAGTTAGGTTACAGGGATACGGCAACTAGCACAGGGTAAAATTACCTGTGGGCGTTTCGCCGAAGGATTCCAAGAGGGACTGAGGAATAGATTATTGATAGACTGTTATCGCCTTTATCATAAACAACGATCAACTAATTTTCGGCGGTTATCAGCATGACAAACAATTCGGCAACACTCGATACATTGGAATCGCATTTCGACTCAATCATCCAGATGATGAATGTGCGTTTTACCTCCCATGAATTCTTTCAACGGTTGGCCTACGAGCATCAAGTTGACTATGTTGCAGGGCTTTCCAGCTATGCTGAAGGCGGCAAGCCTTTCAGAGACTTACATCACGCCTTGGTGGAGAGAATGAAGAAGCTGGAGGGAAAATCCATCACGCAGCGGAAGACTGACTATCCGAGCCGGGACATCTTTGGCATACCTTCCCATTCGGGGCTTTGGCGCAAGCTTTGAAAGTGCTTCAATTTACGCTGTCAAACTCGATGGAATGATCGTTTCTGACCGTATCGGTTGACGCCATCGAGAACGATGAGGACTTAAAACCATAACGGGAAAAGCCCTATGTCCACCCCCGTAAAAATCGGTCCCTGGCAACGGCTGTCGCAACTGGAGGTCTATGCCAATCCCTGGATCCGCCTGACTCATGAGGAGGTCATTACACCGGGCGGCAAGCCGGGTATCTACGGCAAGATCCATTTCAGATATCGCGCCATCGGCATCGTCACTCTCGACGATGACCACAACACCATCCTGGTGGGACAGCACCGCTATACCCTGGATGCATTCAGCTGGGAGATACCCATGGGCGGTGGCGCCCTGGATGAAGATCCATTGATCTGTGCGCAACGGGAACTCAAGGAGGAGACCGGACTGCACGGCGGCGAGTGGCGGCAACTGATGCGGCTGCACACATCGAATTCCGTCACCGACGAAGAGGGTTATCTGTTTCTTGCCAGGGATCTAAAACCGGGCAGCCAGGCTCTGGACGATACCGAGAGCGATCTCGTCGTCAAAAAAATTCCTCTAATGAGAGCCCTTAAGATGATCGAGCTGGGAGAGATTACCGATGTGATCTCGATAGCGGGCTTGTTGGCGGTTGAAAAAATACTCTCGAAATAACAACAGCGCTTGTAAGGCGCAATAAATTGAGGGCATTGCGCCGCATGTATACGGGCAGACGATATGTTACACAAAAGGATGACCCAATCCACTAACACCAGGATGATCTTACGCCTTGTAGCATCAAGTTAAACTCGGTAAATGTTTATCTATTTGCTGATAAAAAACTCCCTGAGTCGGATACGCGACCTGAGGAACTAGATGACACGAATTATCAGGTAATCATAGTTGGCCCATGCAGGCTGTTTTATCCTGTAGAGAAGAAGACAATCTACATACTTTATGTCATGCGCGTTGAACGTGAGTTACGTAAATTCCTTTTGGAGGATAGCGCGAGAGAGGAAGTATAGAAGCAGTGTGGGATCATTAAGCCTCGTTGGATATTACCCATGTCTGGTCATGTAGCATTGCCAGATACCAAGGTCACAGCATCAATTCTTTTTACATCGATCCCCAAAGCTTACCTGCCCACCCAAATACTCGCTGGTAGGCTCAACGATACAAGAGCTGCGCTTCCTGTTGATCCCACCAAGCTGCTTCATCCGGTACTGTTGGCATTGGGATCAGGTCACCAATAACAGTTGATACCAAGTTCCCTCGCTAACAAATGCCGAGGTTCTAGCACTGTAACGTTTATATTTAGATCAGGATTATGTAATTCAATCCCATACCCTTGAACAATCAAAGTTAAGCAGACATTTTGCCAAATCAAACTGGAAGGTCTTTGTCGTCGCATCCGCTCGTTTGATGTATTGACCATCATTCAATCGAAAAATCTTGATGACTTTCTCGTCAGGGTCGACAAGACAATAATAGAGAACACCTTCCGCCTGATAGAGACGGAATTTAATATTTTCATCTTTGCTTCGAGTGGAAGGTGATAAGACTTCGAAAATCAGCCCAGGTGCTTTGCTCAGGTAGCGCCCTGATGGCTGGTAACAGACCACCAGGTTATCGGGTTGCACGATGGTATCTTCGGTGATCTTCCAATCAACCGGTAACAAGGCCACACACGCCTCGCAGTTCTCAAGTGCCTCTTCCAGCAATCGAGCGATCTTCTGACTGATACGCTGGTGATCGATTGAGGGGGCGGGTGTCATCGCGTATGCGATCCCGTCCAGCAACTCCCATCGCCCATCCCAATGGACATAGTCCTTGTAAGTGTAGTGAGGTAGATCCGACTGTTCTAATATGCGCATTGATAGGCCACCCAAGCTAATTGTCAATCACCGCAGCATAGTTAAAAGCATTTAAATTTCAAAGCCTTGATTAAGTCTATGGCCCCAGTTAAATGAACGCAACTCCTTTTCGTACAACGGTGAGAACAGTGTCCACATCTAAGAAATCTTCTCCGTAAGGCGCATACTCCTGCAGTACAATCAGACAGTTGGCGGCAAAGGGTCTAGCCTTGTAGCATTACCAGACACAACCGTCACAGCATCCATTCTTTTTACACTGATCCCCCAAGCTTACCAGCCCACCCGAATATTCGCTGGTAGGCTCAACGATACAGCAGCTGCGCTTCCTGTTGATCCCGCCAAGCCACTTCATCCGGCACTGTCAGTGCGTCCAGATCGCCGGGTACGGCCTCGGGGTCGTCCACCCACTGGCGCAACAGTTCGCTGCCATTAATCACATCGATGGCCAGACGGTTGGTTTCGTATTCATAGGGAAAATCACGCCAGAGTTCGTAATCCGGCCGCAGCCGACGCAGCGCTTTGAAAGCCAGGGCCATCAGCCGCCAGGGATGGAATGCACCGTGGTCGTAAGCACCATCTTCAACGTGAATCTGCACCCCGGCGCATAGCTTCCCGATGTGCTTGTGAAAGGTGGGCTCGAACCAGCATTCCCGCAACCGGCAGCCCTGCAACCACCTGGGTTCGAGCTGCTGCATCTCCGTTAGCAGTTTGCGCGGTTGCAGATCCGGTGCACCGAACAGCTCCAGCGGCCGTGTGGTACCCCGCCCTTCGGATAGGGTGGTCCCCTCCAACATCACCGTCCCGGCGTAGCAACGCGCCATCCACAGATTGGGCGCGTTGGGGCTGGGGTTGATCCAGGATCGTTCACCCAGAGGCCAGCCATAACCGGGCCCTTGCTCCGGTTTCCAGCCCTTCATGCTTACCACCTTGCAATCCACATCGAGCTGCAGTGAGCGCACGAACCAGCGCGCGAGTTCGCCCATGGTGAGGCCGTGACGCATAGGCATAGAACCTGCGCCCACAAAGCTCTCCCAGCCCGGGCGCAGATTCAGTCCTTCGACCGGGCGTCCGGCCGGATTGGGACGGTCCAACACCAACACCCGCTTGTTGAACTGCGCAGCCGCCTCCAGCACATAACGCAGGGTGGTGATAAAGGTGTAGATGCGGCAACCCAGGTCCTGCAGGTCCACCAGCAGCACATCGAAGCTGTCCATCATGGCTGGCGTGGGCCGGCGCATCTCGCCGTACAGGCTGTACACCGGTATCTCCAGCAGTGGATCAGTGAAATCCTCCGATTCCATCATATTGTCCTGCTTGTCCCCGCGCAGACCGTGCTGCGGGCCGAAGGCGGCGCTCAGTCGGATATCGGTCAGACCCGCCAGCGCGTCCAGGGAAGGTACGAGGTTCTCGGTCACCGAAGCGGGATGGGCCAGCAGAGCCACCCGCTGTCCATTGAGAGACCGGCGCAACTCAGGTTCTTGTAACAGACGGTCGATTCCGAATTTCATGAAACCACTCCACGGCTCGAGCTATACAAGCACTCAGGTCAAATCCAGTTGCTGGGCAAACACATCGTGATGATGAAAGCCCACGCAGGGCAATGATCTATGTCGTAACGGCTCCGCTGGCTCAACGCAGATAAACCTCATCCTCGCCGATTTTTCCCGGCCCGTTCAGTACCCAGATGCCGGCAGAGTTGGCCTTGACGGGGAAGTGCAGATTGCCATCGCAGTGCTGTTCTGCACCGGTGATGGCATCGCGGTAGACGCCGGGTCGAACGCCGCTGACGGACAGCTGCTGGCCGGAACCGATGGCTAGGCCGATCACCGCATAGCTGCCCTCCTCCATAAGATCGCGCACGAAGCTCATACCACTGCCCCATTCGTTCACCTGGGTCATGCGCGCCTTCTGTAGTGCGGGTACGGCGCGGCGAATCAGGTTGAGGCGACGGATGTGTCGGTAGATCGGATGTGCCTGGGTCTCGGCAATCCGCTCATCGGTAAGATGGTCGCCGAAATAGGCCCGGCCGGTCGTATCCAGGGTGTCCTTCTCCCCTTCTACGTCCTGCGGGGCACCCTTCATGAACTCGATCTCCTCGCCAAAATACAGGCAGGGGATGCCCCGGGCGGTCCAGATCAGATTGTAGGCCGCAGCGGCCATCCACTGGTCGCCCTTGAAGCGGTACTTGAAGTCGTTGTCCGGGCCCACGTCATGGTTCTGCAGGAAGGTGACCAGTTGGGTGACATCGCCATAGATCCAGTCCATCGACAGGATCTGCCCGGTGCCGGCATAGGTACCCTTGCTGACGGTGTCGCGGAAGGTGGAGAACAGGCCGAAGTCCAGTTGAGGGAAGCCGGAGTCGCCGCCGGATACCGGGTCGCACGGATCATCGCCCAGGCGCGTGTACCACCAGGGACGGATCTCGCTGGGGCCATTGTCGCCGCCGCCCAGGTCACCCCAGCCATAGCCCTTGACCAGGTTTTCGCCGAACACGAAAAGGTCTGGTTTATGGTCCTTCCAGGCGTTCACGTATTCCAGCAGGTTGCTGCGTTCGATGTGCTTGACCGTGTCGATGCGCAGGGCGTCCACCCCCAGGTCCAGCAACTTGTTCACCGAGCCGATGATGTAGTCCTTGACGTTCTGCCGCTCGGTGGCCAGATCGATGCAGTCACCGGCCATGTGCCTCTGCTGCAGCGGGTGGGCGCTCTCCCAGTCGCCACCGCAGATGAAGCCGTCCTGGTGGTACCATTCCGGGTCCAGGTCGTCGGCGTCGATGCCGAAGAAGCGGCCCGGGTTGTAGCCTGACTTGGGGACGGTCTCGCCGGTCTTGGGGTCGACCAGCGGCTCGATGCCCTCTGGATCGCGCTCGTGGCACTCACGGTACCAGCCGGGTGCGACCGGGTTGTCTATGTCATCACGGTTGGGCCAGGCGTAGTTACCCAGGTTACCCTGGTAGGGGCCGTGATTTTCCCGCCCCTGCTCCGAACCTTGAGCGACGTAGTACTTGATCGGCAGATGGTCGATGTGCACCTTGCCACGGATGCCGTATTGGCAGGAGTGGTTGATGACCACATCCTGGATGATCTTGATGCCCTTGGCATGGGCCGCATCGATCAGGTCCTGGTAGCTGGCGTCCGGCGACTCCAGGCGCGGGTCGATGCGGGTCCAGTCGTAGCCGTGGTAGCCGTGGTAATCGAGTCCGGAGCGGTTCTCGATAGGCGGGGTGATCCAGATGGCGGTAAAGCCCAGGTCGCAGATGTAGTCCAGGCGCTGGATCAGCCCCTTGAAGTCGCCGCGCCAGTGGGGATCGACGGCGTTGCCCTGGTCATCGAATTGGATACGGTCACGACAGAAGAAGTTGTTCGAGGGATCGCCATCATAGAAACGGGTGGTGAGCAGGAAGTAGATGGTCTCCTCACGGAAGTCCAGCCGGTCCTGCAGCGGTCTGGGTTCGAGTTGCACGGCGGTTGGGGTAGAGTGAGGAGCTATGGGCGATTCCAGCGATGATGGTGATAGTGCAGCATCCAGCGGCACATCGGTCCAACCGGCCTGAAGGCTGAACCAACCATCCCGGTCCCGCTCCAGGTCCGGTGTCTGGCGCCCCCGGTTGTCGTGGAACAACAGATGCAAACTTGGCGCGCCGGTAAGGCGGAGCCGGTACCAGCCCGGAGCATCCGGATCTGCGGCCATCGGCACCCCGGGCCAGTTACCCTGATCACCGCCACTGCCCGGGGTCCAAGTGTAGACCATGACAGGCTCGGCCCAGTCAGCCGGACGCAGGAATCGTACAACAAAATCCACCATCATCGATCCTCTGATTGAAGCCCAGTGGGTGACGGAATGCACTCACGCGACTTGAGGGAGCAAGTTAACACAT
>JASJBU010000062.1 GCA_030066355.1 Gammaproteobacteria bacterium
TGTCTCTCAGCCTTATGGGGATCCCAGCGCAGGTTGAGTGAGGTACGCCAGTGCGAGCCCAGCCTGGTACTCAGCTCAGCGACAACCGCGGATTCGGACTGTTCCTCGGTCCCCCCGGTGAGCTGCACCTCTCGATCCCTCAAGTAAAAAATCTGACCGATACTGGCGCGCAGCCGTTCGAGGCCGCTGTCGTTCTCCAGCCAGCGGCTGGTGATGCCGAGGGCCAGCTGATTGGCATCGCCCACCCGGTCGCCGCCGGTGAAGCGGTTCTCCTTGAACAGATTGGCGAAGCTGAGCTCCAGGTCGGCGGTGTCGAAATCCGGGGCATCGGCCTGCTCCTGGAATGGGACATAGAGATAGAAGAGCCTGGGTTCCAGGGTCTGGGTGGCGGCCTCGCCGAACCAACGACTATCCCGTTCGAACACCAGGCCGCTGTCCAGGCTAAAGGTGGGCACGGTGAAGGAGGGAGAAGATTCGGTTTCTGTATCCGCGGCCTCACTCAGCCGGTAAGCGACATGCTGCAGACTCAAGCGGGGAGTCAGGTGCCCCCAGGGCCGACTCCACTTGAGACCGGCGGAAGGCACCAGGCGCAGCCGTTGCCCAGTGAGTTCGGTGTCATGGTCGAAGCGGGTATATTCGCTGTCCAGTCTCAGGTCGGTATTCAAACGATCGAGCAGTTTCTGGTAATTGAGGGTGAGACGAGGTAACAGGCTATAGGGATAGCTGTTGGGAGCAATGCTCTTGTCCACGGTCTGAAAATCCTGCAGACGGCCATTCAATCGCCAATTTCCACTGACATAGTTCGCCTCGGCGATTCTCTCCAGGTGCCGAGTGCTGCTGAACTCCAGTCCGCTGCTGAAATCATCCAGGTAATCCCTGTCACTGACTTCCTTGTAATCGATGCGAGTGTTGAGGCCCATGAAGGGCTGACTGGTGTGACGAATCCTGAAGGCGCTGCGTCGGCTGTCGTGCTCGTCGCTGGTGACCTTGTCATCCAGGGTCTCGCCGCTCAGAGTGGCACGCTGGTGTGCGGTCATGAAACGAAACTCTCCGCCCAGCATCAGGCCGCGACGGCTCATCCAGCGTGGAGTCAAGGTGGCATCGTAATTGGGCGCAAGGTTCAGGTAGTAAGGGAGTGTGAACTCGGCACCCAGGTCATTGGAGTTGCCCCAAGAAGGCAGCAGCAGTCCGCTCTTGCGCCGGTCGTCCACGGGAAAGCTGATGTAAGGGGTGTACAAAACCGGCAGGTCGCCAAACCTCAAGACCGCATGATAGGCGTTGCCCCAGCCGGATTCCCTGTCGATTTCCATTTCACTGGCCCCGATGGACCAATCATGATTGCCAGGCGGACAGGTCGTGAAGCGCGCATCAGCGAAGCGGGATCTGGCTTGGGAGAGCATGTCGACTCGTTCCGCGTGGCCCCTTGCCAGGTGTTCCGGGAGACGGAACTCAACGTTCGATAGCCAGCCCTGATCATTCGTCGGTTTCAAGAAACCTTCATCTGCCGTGAGTCGGATACCGGGTTGTTCCAGGTAGATGGCACCATTCAACCAGACATTACCTGGTTGCCGATGATAGATGATTTCATCGGCCTCCAGATAGGTGTCGTTCTTCCGCAGCATGCCTTTACCCCTCAGATCCATTCTGTCCTGCATTTGATCGATTTCCAGGGCATCGGATTCCAGATAGATGAAATCAAGGCGACCCGCGGGAATGGTCGGGTGATGTCTGTGCTGGGAGTGGGCTGCGGTATGGCATCCCGGTCCCCAGTCGAGCCCCTCATTCAGGCGCGGCTCATGCGTGGCAAGGTTTCCGGCAGACAAGGAGGCGGGTAGGTAGATGAGGATGAGACAGTGGTTAAGGCTCAGCCGTGACATGTTCTTGACTATGACTCTCGATATCTGGACTGAGCGACGTGTACACATTGACTGACAGAATGGTACAACGTCGATGTCGCAATTAACCCAAGCCAATCATTCTACTATGGTGAAAACCAAATCTCATGGGTTCGATTTATCAGGCAAACCACAGCGCTTTGAAAAAAACCGCGACTGTATAGGTTAGTGGGTAGAGTTTCTGTTATTCATCACGTTTCTCTAATATACTGCACGCCAGATGATTAGTCTGATTTATCCGTAGGCGCTTCATGCCACAGCGCGTCCAACGTCTCAAAGCCTGGCTCGGGTCTTTGCCCGGGGTGAGCGAATTCACTCTCGAACCTGCATCGGGGGATGCCAGCTTTCGCCGCTATTTTCGTGTTGGCATGAACGGCGAAAGTTACATTGCGATGGATGCCCCGCCGGGCAAGGAGGATACCGCGCCATTCATCAGCATCGCTAATGCGTTTGAAGCGATCGGACTCAATGTGCCGCATATCCATGCTCAGAACACCGAGCAGGGTTTTCTATTACTGGGCGATCTAGGAACGGTCCTCTATCTTGACCAACTGGATGCTTCGAATGTGGACCGGCTCTATGGCGATGCCTTGGGCGCCTTGGTCACTATTCAGGCTTGTGGCCCGCGTACCGGCCTGCCGGAATACGATCGAGCACTGCTGATGCAGGAGATGGAGCTGTTTCGTGATTGGCTGCTGGAGCGGCAATTGGGCCTGAAACTGTCCGTCGCCGAGCACGCCATGTTAGACGAGACCTTTGATTTTCTCATCGACAACGCCCTGCAACAGCCCCGGGTCTGTGTCCATCGGGATTATCATTCCCGCAATCTGATGTACACGGCAAGCCACAATCCCGGGATTCTCGATTTTCAGGATGCGGTATTGGGGCCCGTGACCTACGATCTTGTCTCTTTGCTGCGGGACTGTTATGTCAGCTGGCCCAGAATTCAAGTTGAGGCATGGGTCCAGGGCTACTTCGAGTTGGCGGTCCAGTCGGGTGTATTGAAACGGGAGCATGAGGATCAGTTTTTACGCTGGTTTGACCTCATGGGGGTGCAGCGTCAGCTCAAGGCCAGTGGTATCTTTGCCCGTCTCAATCAGCGGGATGGAAAGCCGGGCTATCTACAAGACATTCCTCGTACGCTCACCTATATCGTCAGCATACACCCTGCTTATCCGCCACTCAGTGGATTGGCTGAAATCATACAAACGCGTATTTTGCCGACCCTGGATCGATAGCCTGAGATCATTTGTAAAAATCGATTCCGAAATAAACCCAGACTGTTGTGGGTGAAATCTTAAATACTCTCTCATTTAATTTTATATCATACTGATATACAAGAAAATAATATATAAATTTTCATTTGTTGTTGTTCCAAAATTTTTGTTGATTAATCCGAGACATGCTTAATCAAACAAGCATTAGAATGTGGTAATATATCTAGAATAATACTAGATGTTTACTTCATCTCATTGAATAAATTGTAATTATTATTTCTCATAGTCTTAGTGTTGTAAAATAGATACATACCTTAATTTTGTGTTTTTTTTGCAAAAAATACTTGCAATCATGAATCCCATTGACTAGTATTCATTTCGTAGTCGATTTTTACACAACAACGCTTTTTTATTTTTTTGGAGTTAAAGCAATGAAAAAAGTACTTTCTCTGGCAATCGCCGCTGCTATGGTCGCTCCTGTAGTCGCCATGGCTGACGCCACTATCTACGGTAAGATCCGTCAGTCCGTGGATCTGGTTGATGATGAAAGAACCGGTGATGACGAGTGGCAGATCAATGACCGTGTATCCCGTATCGGATTCAAGGGTTCTGAGGATCTGGGTAACGGTCTGAAAGGCGTCTACAAGCTGGAATACGGTGTCAAGATCTCAACCTCCACTGGCGGTAGCAACGAATTCTCTGGTGACGGCACCCTGAGCGCTCGTAATGCCTATGTCGGTTTAGCCGGTGGTTTCGGTACCGTGCTGGTTGGTCGTCACGACACCCCGTTGAAGATGTCCACCGGAAAGTTGGATTACTTCGCTGATACCGCTCTTGATAACAACCTCACCTACACCGAGGACCTGCATGATCTGCGTGCCGACGGTACTATCGCTTACGTCTCTCCGAGTCTTGCTGGACTGACCCTGGCTGTTGCGATTGTCCCAGGTGAAGATACCGAAGGTGTTGCCGGCGAAGACAATGCAGACGGACTGGCAAATGCCTACTCTCTCGCTGCCATGTATTCCAACGGTGGTATCTATGGTTCCATCGCTTATGAATCTGCGGAAATTGGTACCAGCATTCATCCTGAAGCCGACGCTGGTCCTGCGGTTGGTAACAGTGAAGATCATGAGCAGATGCGTCTCGGTCTTGGCTATGATGCGGGTGCATGGAAGGTCGGCGGTGTCTATGCGACTGTCGAGAACTCTCTGGATGATTCCACCAGTTGGAACATCAACGGCGGCTTCAAAGTGGGTATGGGCATGATCAAGGCCAAGTACTTCGACGTAGACGCTGATGACTCCATCGCTCCTCTGTTCGGTGGTTATACCCATACTGGTTATGGTATTGGTTACGATCACAATTTCAGCAAGCGTACCCAAGTATCTGCTCTTTATGTCAGCAGCGAGCGTGACTCTGATGATGCTGAGACCAGCATCCTGAGTTTCCAGGTTAACCACAACTTCTAAGTTTTGTCCAAGTCGACAAAATAGAAGCTGAAACGGGGCCTGCGGGCCCCGTTTTGTTTTGTAGGTATATTGTGTTAAACAGGCCTTGATTAGAGATGCATGACAGGCCGCATAATTCTGCAGGATCAGCCGGGTAATACGGTTTTTACACCCTCCTCTGTGCCGAGGATCAGCACATCCGCACCACGCAAGGCAAAGATACCTGTTGTGACCACCCCGGCGATGTTATTGATCTGCTGTTCCATCTCTATGGGTTTGGTGATCTCCAGGTTGTGCACGTCGAGAATGACGTTGCCGTTATCAGTGATGAAATCTTCCCGCCACACCGGTGTACCACCTATTTTGACCAGTTGACGTGCGACATGGCTGCGTGCCATGGGGATGACCTCGACCGGGAGAGGGAACTTGCCGAGCACATCCACCAGTTTGCTGCCGTCGGCAATACAGATGAACTCTTTGCTGGCGCCCGCCACGATCTTTTCCCGGGTCAAGGCCCCACCTCCGCCTTTGATCAGTGAAAGATTGTGATCCGATTCGTCCGCACCATCGACATAGACATCGAGTTCGCCGGCGGCGTTCAGATCTAAGACCGGAATTCCATGCCCCTTCATACGCTCGGTCGAGACTTCCGAGCTGGATACGGCGCCTTCGATCTTGTTTTTGATGGTCGCCAGATAGTCAATGAAGTGGTTGACCGTCGACCCGGTGCCGACACCGACGATACCGCCTTTGACATATGTGAGCGCGGCCTCTGCGGCCATTTTTTTCATTTCGTCTGCATTCATTCGGTTACTCCTGCTGGTATACGGCATTACAGCATGACGTGAATTATCAACTGTTCATTGCTGAGTCTGAAAACTGTGCCGCCAATGATTTTTCTGGTTGAATGACTTAGATTAAGCGTAATGATACCCATGCCCCTGGTTGATGTCAGGTTTATTCTGTTGTTTGGAGTCCAGAGATGCCGCAAACCTATATAGAGAGAATCCTCCGTGCTCGTGTCTATGATGTGGCTCGAGAGACGCCATTGGATCTTGCGAGGATACTTTCCGAGCGATTGGGTAATCAGGTATTTCTAAAACGCGAAGACCTGCAGCCGGTATTCTCCTTCAAATTGAGAGGTGCTTATAACAAGATTATAAACCTCTCGGATTCGACCAGAGAACGAGGAGTTATTGCTGCATCGGCTGGAAATCATGCCCAGGGTGTGGCATTGGCGGCGCGGGAATTGAAGATTCAAGCCATGATCGTCATGCCGCAGACTACTCCGGCGATCAAGGTTCAGGCTGTTAAAGATCTCGGGGCAAAGATTGTCCTGAACGGCGACTCCTATGATGAAGCCTATGCATATTCCCAGAAATTATCGGAAGAGACCGGTATGACCTATATTCATCCGTTCGATGACCCAGATGTCATTGCGGGACAAGGTACTATCGGAATGGAGATTATACGACAGCATCCTCGGCCGCCAGCCGCAGTTTTTGTACCTGTGGGGGGAGGGGGATTGATAGCCGGTATCGGTGCCTATATCAAGTATGTCTATCCGCAGGTGAAGATTATTGGTGTCGAGCCGGAAGATGCGCCGACTCTGTATCGGGCTATGGAAGCCCAGCGGCGTGTCAATCTCAAACAAGTCGGAATATTCGCCGATGGGGTAGCGGTCAGGCAGATAGGCAAGGAGACCTTCAGGGTGGCAAAAAAAGTTGTCGATGAAGTCGTATTGGTGGGTGCGGACGAAATATGCGCAGCCATCAAAGATATCTTCGATGATACACGGACCATAGCCGAACCCGCCGGTGCATTGTCTGTGGCGGGTTTGAAAAAATATGTCGCTCGGCAAGGTGTGGATGGGGTCGATCTGATTGCAATCGAGAGTGGTGCGAATATCAATTTTGATAGGCTGCGGCATGTTGCTGAACGTGCTGAATTTGGTGAGCATCGTGAAGCGCTTTTTGCGGTGCAAATACCAGAACGTCCAGGGAGTTTCTTACACTTTTGTAAATTGATCGGGAAGCGCAGCATTACAGAATTCAACTACCGGTATTCAGATACCAATACCGCACAGATATTCGTGGGTGTCGAATTGCGTCAGGGTGACAAGGAACGTGGAGAGTTGTTGGATCGTTTTAGAGAGAAGGGTTATTCGATTGTCGATATGACCGATAACGAAACTGCTAAATTACACATTCGTTATATGGTGGGAGGCCATGCAAAGGGATTGGAGGATGAGCGGCTGGTGCGTTTTGAGTTTCCTGAAAGGCCCGGTGCCTTGATGTTCTTCTTAAGCAGCCTGGGCAATCGTTGGAATATCAGTCTCTTTCATTATCGGAATCACGGTGCTGCTTACGGACGTGTCTTGATGGGAATACAAGTACCCGCTAGTGAGAAAACCAGCTTTATGAAGCTTCTTAAGGGATTCGAATATCCATACTGGGACGAGAGTGATAATCCGGCTTACCGACTCTTTGCCGGAGTCAATCAGGATTGACATGCATATCATTAAGAACCCCGCTTGGCGGGGTTCTTAATGATTGACGGTGTATTCAGCGGGCTGCTGATTTTTTCCTCGGAGTGACCTTTCTTGGTCTGAGTGGACGTTTTTTAGTGGCCGCTCTTTTCTTGGTGGCGGCTTTCTTTTTTGTGCTTGCTTTCTTTTTTATTGCGGACTTTTTCTTTGTAGCTGCCTTCTTTTTAGCAACTGTTTTCTTTTTTGCCGATGCCTTTTTCTTCGTGGCTGCCTTCTTTTTAGTAGTTACTTTTTTCTTTGCGACTTTCTTCTTAGCCGTAGTTTTCTTCTTTGCGACTTTTTTCTTTGTGGATACCTTCTTTTTAGTCGCCGCTTTTTTCTTTGCCACTTTTTTCTTGGCTGAAACTTTCTTTTTGGTAGTCACTTTTTTTGTTGTCGATGCCTTGCGTTTAACAGCAGCTTTCTTTTTTGTGGCTTTCTTCTTCACCATAATCTTGATCCTCCCAGCAGATCTGTTCAATAGATGTCAAGAGTATAATTCAGCTTTTATAAAAATCCAGGGATATAACTGTTTTTTTCTTATTTAATTCAATTTGTTGCTCGATTATATGCAGTATGCCAATGGTGAGTACAAAACATTGATGAAGTAGAACCTAATACAAGGTGGTTGTTGATCGAAATGAGACTCTGGCCTGAAGAATAAAAATTGACCTGACCGTGGAGACTGTTTGCGTGATTTTACCGCTAGAGTCGTTCACACTTTATAGCTGTTATATTTAATTGAGCGATGTTGCTATTTCACTTCTCGAGTTTCAGATAGAGCTGTTTAGTCGGATGTGTATCACTTAACAGATACATTGTTGACTGCAAGACTCAACTGTTATTCGAGTAAGTGGTGGTGTTGATGTATCTAATTTGATTTTTTATTAGTCAGGTTTCGTGATTGAAGTACAGTGGATTGTTTCGCATGGTTGATTGCATATTTTGGGTTATGCAGAGATGACGAAACGGCTTGAATACGGTTTCCTGTGAAAGGTGAGTCATCAACTTGTGATGAGATGAATGGGACTGTATGCGATGTGGGATGTTTAGGTCCTGGTGAATTGGTAGAGTTTCTTTTCGGTGATGACCCCGTCAAGAGGGACGTCCCAAGGATTGGCTGTTAGTGAATCTACGTATTGGAAATCATGCGCAATGCCAATGAGCTTTGGGCCCTTCCAGTGACTACGTTGGGTTTTGAAGGAAAGCGTGCGGTCATAATAACCACCCCCCATACCCATCCGGTTGCCGGAGCGATCAAAGGCAACCAGAGGAAGTATGATCAGGTCGAGTCCCCAAGGCATTGTGACCTGCTTGTGGTGACCCGAAGGTTCAGGGATCCCGAATCGATTTGGTTCTAGTGATTGGCCTTTTTTGTATGCGGCGAACCAGAGTGATGTTGCAGGCCGGCATCTCAAAACTGGAAAGTAGCAGTGTTTTCCTGTACGCAAAGCACGTTCAACCAAAGGCTTAGGGTCCATCTCGCCATCATTGGCGAAGTAGAAGGCGATTCGTCTACTGTGTTGCAGGGTATGGCATGCATTGGCCTGTCTGGCCATGAGGTTGCTATGAATCTTGAGGGTTTGGCGACTAAGCTGACGACGGTCGTTGCGAATCGCTCTTCTCAGCGTTTGGGTGTTCATAGGTTCCTGCTGATTGGGAAGAGACATCCCCCACCTGTGCCGTTGTAAGCCTTTGTTCCTGAACCGGAAGGTTCAAGTG
Organism: Gammaproteobacteria bacterium; assembly: GCA_030066355.1. Taxonomy (GTDB): domain Bacteria; phylum Pseudomonadota; class Gammaproteobacteria; order Chromatiales; family Chromatiaceae; genus JASJBU01. Next base: position 8,813 of record JASJBU010000062.1, read on the forward strand.
GGAGCAACAGTGATGCCTCAGGCTTTCCGCTAAGCTGCGGACATGCACACCAGCATCTGCATTATGTTCCCAGGGCAGAAATTAGGCTCAAGAAAATACCCGGGCCACTGACGAACACCGCAGGGGATGTCTGCCTATAAGGCTAAACCTAATTGAGCTAAAGTTCCAGTTGATTGCTGGTGTTGAGTGCCAGTTCAATCTTCTCCTGGAGACTTTGGATGCGGCGTGAAATTGATTGAGCGTCGTTACTCTTATTATATTTCAAGTCCAGCATTTCATGTGCGATATTGAGCGCCACCATAACGGCAATGCGTTCAGTTCCAATAACGCGTCCGGTTTTGCGGACTTCGCGCATTTTTTCATCGACCAGATGTGCGGATTCGAGCAAAGCATCACGTTCATCGGGACCACAGGCTATGCGGTACTCCTTGTCAAGAATCGTCACTGTAATCGGAAGTTGTGTGTCACTCACTGGATGGATTCCATGGCCTTCAATCGCGAGATCATTGCTTCGACACGGCTGCGGGCGAGTTCTGTTTTTTCAATGAGTGCCGCGCGTTCCGCAACAAGAGTGTCCTGGCGTGTCCTCAGAGACTTGTTCTCTTCTTTGAGATAGGCGCAGGCGCGAATCAATTCTTCGACTCGCACCTCGAGTTTGCGGAGATCAAGATCCGTATTGTTTGATGTCTCTATTTTACTCATGGGAATCAATATAGAGGGCAGTGTTCTATGGGTCAATCCTTATCAACGCATGATATGATTTAGCTACGCTAATAGGGCAATTATGAATACTTGATGACTCTAACTCCCAAATCGCCACCCCATCAACGCTTTAACCAACTGCTTGCCTCTATCGACCTGGATGTCGGGGCCAGTGAGATGCATGGCGTCTTGTGTGGGCTTCTCTGTGCCGGCCACTCGGAGGCCCATGTCAGGTGGTTCGAAGATTTGTTTGAAAATCGCTCAGCGGATGACTTGTTGGTTAGTGAGACTCGTCAAGCACTCGGGCAACTCTATCAAGTGACTCATCGTCAGATGAATGATGGTGATTTGGATTTTATGCCATATCTGCCAGATGAGCGCGCTACCTTGTCCGAGAGGGCCGGCGGCCTTGCGGAGTGGTGTCAGGGATTTCTTTACGGACTTGGCATGGCAGGTATCTCGGAGGCTGGGTTTGTCGGTGATGCGAAGGAGGCGATTGGAGACATCGCAGAGATCACCAGACTGGATCATGAGTATATCGAGGCAGATGAGGCAGCGGAGGCAGACTTTGTCGAGCTGGAGGAATTCCTCCGGGTGGCCGTTTTGCTGATTCGAGAAGAATTGGTCGCAAATCGGGGGAACCCCAGACATGATCAAGAGTGAGTTCAAGCGCCGTCGGCGCGAGTTGATGCGCATGATGGGGCCGGGGAGCATTGCCATTCTGCCTACGGCACCGTTGCTGATCAGGAACCGGGACGTCCACCACGCTTACCGACCGGACAGTGATTTCTACTATTTGACCGGTTTCCCGGAACCCGAGGCGGTGCTGGTGTTGATTCCGGGGCGTAAGCAGGCGGAATACATTCTGTTCAATCGGGAGCGAGATCCCAAGATGGAGCAGTGGGATGGTGCTCGAGCGGGCCAGGAGGGGGCCGTGGCGACCTACGAGGCCGATGATGCCTTTCCTATCGGCGATCTGGATGACATCCTGCCACGCATGATGGAGCAGTGCGAGCGGGTCTTCTACATCATGGGCTGCAATCCGGATCTCGACAAACGGCTTTCGAGCTGGCTCAACCATATTCGTTGTGAATCACGCTCAGGTGTACCGGGCCCGGTGGAGATCGTTGCCCTGGATCATTATCTGCATGAGATGCGCCTCTTCAAGAGTCGTTCTGAGTTGAAAGTCATGCGCCAGGCGGCGCGTGTTTCGGCATTGGCGCATAAAAAGGTCATGCAGGTCTGTACCGAAGGTGTCTGGGAATACCAATTGGAAGGGACTTTCGTCAATGCATGTATCCAGCAAGGGGCCAGGTTTCAGGCCTATCCGCCGATTGTCGGGGGCGGCGGCAATGCCTGCGTGCTGCACTATATTGACAATCGGGACAGATTGCAGGACGGGGATATGCTGTTGATCGATGCAGGTTGCGAGATCGAATGCTACGCCTCGGATATCACCAGAACCTATCCGATCAGTGGGGTCTTCAGTGAACCGCAAAGACAACTCTACGAACTGGTCTTGGCGGCTCAGGAGGCTGCGATCAAAAGGGTCAGGCCGGGAAATCATTGGAACGACCCGCACGATGCTGCAGTCAGAGTTATCACCCGTGGGCTGGTGAAGCTCGGTATCCTGAAAGGGTCTGTACCCAAGTTGGTGCGGGAGGAGAAGTACAAAAAATATTTCCCGCACCGTACCGGGCATTGGCTCGGTATGGATGTCCACGATGTGGGGGATTACAAGGTGGATGGGGCCTGGCGTCTACTAGAGCCCGGTATGGTTTTAACCGTGGAACCCGGATTGTATATTCCGGAGGGTACCCGGGGAGTGGCCAAGAAGTGGTGGAATATTGGTATTCGTATCGAAGACGATGTCTTGGTCACCAAAGATGGCTGTGAGGTTCTGACCAAGCATGTAGCAAAATCGGTGGATGAAATCGAATCGATGATGGTAGGTTGAGATGGTTAAGGACTACGACATTCTAATCGTGGGTGGCGGTATGGTGGGGGCAAGTCTCGCCAGGGCTATCAGCGGCCATGGGCTCCGGATCGGTGTCGTTGAGGCCTATGCATACCACTCCGATGAACAGCCCAGTTATGACGATCGGGTCTTGGCCCTCTCCTGGGGCACTCATCTGATCCTCCAGTCCATGGGGCTTTGGGACGGCCTGGCGGCAGATGCGGAACCGATTCTCGATGTGCATATTTCGGATCGAGGTCATTTCGGATTTACCCGGCTGAATCATCAGGAAGAGGGGGTTGGGGCGCTCGGCTATGTAGTCACGGCGCGCGCCCTGGGTGACGCGTTGCTCAATGGATTGGATGAACTGGCGGATATCGACCTGCTCTGTCCCGCCACATTGGACAGTCTCAAGTTGAATGAATCGGCTGTGGAGGTCAATCTGCACACGGACGGTGGAAGAAGAGCCGTCTCCGCCAAACTCCTCGTGGCGGCGGATGGGGGTGATTCGCAGGTGCGAAGCCTCCTGTGCATGCCGGTGAAAGAGAAAACCTATGGCCAGACCGCCATCATTGCGAATGTGACAGCCGAACAGGCGCACAACGGCGTGGCCTATGAACGCTTTACCGATACCGGGCCACTGGCTTTGTTGCCGATGACCGGCGGTCGTAGCTCCCTGGTGTGGACAACCTCGGATGATCAGGCCCCCGAGCTCATGGCATTGGACGCTGCAGCGTTTCTCGCTCGTGTACAAGACCGTTTTGGTTATCGGATGGGGCGGCTGCTCAAGGTCGGTAAACGGATAGCCTACCCTTTGCGCATGCGCCAGGCAAAGGAACAGGTTCGCCCCCATGTGGTACTCATCGGGAATGCCTCTCATACCGTTCACCCGGTCACCGGTCAAGGTTTCAATCTGGGGATCAGGGATGTTGCGGTGTTGGCGGATGTGCTGATCGATGTGGCGAGTGCGCAAGGCGACCCGGGTGAGCTCGCCAATCTGCAGCGATATGCCGAATGGCGGAAGCAAGACCAGTACCGGGTAGTGATGATCACCGACACCCTGGCCAGGCTGTTTGCCAATCCTTTGACGCCCCTGCGCATGGCTCGCAACCTGGGGTTGCTCGGGCTGGATATGTCCCCTGGGCTCAAACACCTGGTGGCCAGGCAGTTCATGGGACTGAACGGTCGCTTGCCGAGACTGGCGAGGGGAGTTTCCATTGTCTGATACGACAGATCATACATCTTTCGATCTGGCCATCGTGGGTGGTGGTATGGTGGGTAACGCATTGGGCTGCGCGGCTGCCGATGCAGGATTCGAAGTCTGCGTGATCGAGGCCCGTGCACCGCTCACCGAATGGCCGGCGGAAGAGGTGGATCTGCGGGTCTCCGCCTTGAGTCGAGCTTCACAACGGGTGCTGGAAAACCTGGGTGTCTGGCAACGCATGCAGGCATTGCGGGTCAGCCCCTACACGGATATGCATGTCTGGGATGCCTGGGGAGACGGCCATATCCATTTCAACGCAGCGGAAATCGGCCAGCCGAATCTCGGCCACATCGTGGAGAACCGGGTCACCCAACTCGCCCTCTGGGAACACTTGGGCCGGTTCCCCAACGTGACCAGGCTTTGTCCGGCTCGGATCGTGGATCTGCAGACCGGTCCCGCCCCCTTGTTGATCCTGGAGGATGGCAGTCGATTGCATGCGAGTTTGATCATCGGTGCGGATGGCCGTGATTCCCGGGTCCGCCAGCTGGCGGCCATCGCCACCCGGGGTTGGGAATATGACCAGCATGCGATCGTCGGGACCATCACAGTACAACGGCATCATCAGTTCACCGCCTGGCAGCGCTTCATGCCGTCCGGCCCCTTGGCGTTTCTACCGATCGATGATGGCCGTTGTTCCATCGTCTGGTCGACCCGGCCCGATCTGGCGGAAGGCATGATGGCGATGCAGGATGCGGACTTTTGTGCTGCCCTGAGCGAGGCCAGTGACGGGGTTTTGGGGGAAGTGACAGGCGTGGGGCCCAGGGGGTTGTTCCCGCTGCGTCTGGGACACGCCGAGACGTACATTCGACAAGGCGTGGCTTTGGTGGGGGACGCGGCCCATGCGATTCACCCCTTGGCCGGCCAGGGCGTCAACCTGGGATTTCTGGATGCAGCATCTTTGGTCGAGGTGTTGATCGAGGCCCGCGATGCCGGCAGAAACATTGCTTCCGAGGCCACCCTCAGGCGATATGAACGGGCCAGAAAAGGGGCCAATCTGGGTATGCTGGCCGCTATGGATCTGTTCAAGCGTTTTTTCAGCAACGATATTTTACCTTTGAAACTGGCCAGGAGTTTGGGATTGTCGTTGGCCGATCATAGCGGACCGCTAAAACACTTGATCATCATGCGGGCAATGGGATTGGCGGGTGAGCGCCCCACCTTGGCGCGCTGATTGAAAATTCCCCCCATCTGGATGTATAGTCGATCGCTCAACCAACACCCGTGGGAGAGATCGGTGAACAACCGACGCCGAAGGCGCAATCCCGTCCGGAATCGCTCAGGTAAATGGACCGCGGGGACTAGGGTTGACTCTGGAGAGAGGTCATACGACCCACCGACGGGGCAGGAACCGGTTATGCATCGGTTGCAAACTCTCAGGTTTTGGACAGAGGGGCGGCG
>JASJBU010000063.1 GCA_030066355.1 Gammaproteobacteria bacterium
CCAGGTGCGCACCATGCAGCGCAACTGGATCGGCCGTTCCTTCGGTGTGCAGATGGATTTTGCCGTACAGGGACGTACCAATGCCGCGGGTGCAGGCAGGGATTATTCCGACAATCCTTCAGCATTTCCCCCATCCCTGGGGGGCAGAAGCACAGGAGCGGTGGGTATCGAAGGCTCGAAGGCTACCCTCGGTATCTACACCACCCGTCCCGATACCCTGATGGGGGTTACCTACGTAGCCGTGGCCGCCGAGCATCCCCTCGCCCAGCAGGCCGCGCAGGGCAACCCTGAGCTGACTGCATTCATTGAAGAGTGCCGCCAGGGTGGCACCTCAGAGGCGGATTTGGAGACCATCGAGAAAAAGGGCATGCCCCTGGGCATGCATGCCATCCATCCGGTGAGTGGGGAGGCGGTGCCGATCTTCGCCGCCAATTTTGTGCTCATGGGTTACGGCACCGGTGCGGTCATGGCGGTGCCGGCCCATGACGAGCGGGATCATGCCTTCGCTCATAAGTACGGTATCCCCATCAAACAAGTCGTGTATCCTTCTGACGATTCGAAGGTCGATATCCAGGCTGCGGCTTATATTGAAAAGGGCGTACTCAAGGATTCCGGCCCCTTCACCGGCTTGACCTCCGAGGCGGCCTTCGATGCCATCGCCGAGTGGCTGCAGGAGCGGGGCAAGGGGGAAAAGACCAAGAAATTTCGCATTCGCGACTGGGGCGTCTCACGCCAGCGCTATTGGGGGACGCCGATCCCAATGATCCACTGTGAAAGCTGCGGTACGGTGCCGGTACCCCTGGCGGACCTGCCAGTGGTGCTGCCGGAGGATATCGTCTACGACGCGGACACGATCAACCCGATCAAACAGAACCCGGACTTTGCAAAGTGCGTTTGTCCCGAATGCGGCGGTGAGGCCCAACGGGAGACCGACACCTTCGACACTTTCATGGAATCGAGCTGGTACTATGCGCGCTATACCTGCCCCAACGCGGACTCCATGCTGGACGAGCGGGCAGAGTACTGGCTGCCGGTAGACCATTATGTGGGCGGTATCGAGCATGCGGTGTTGCACCTGCTGTATGCCCGTTTTTTTCATAAGCTGCTCAGGGATGCCGGCTTGGTGTCCGGCAGTGAGCCGTTTACCCGCCTGCTCACTCAGGGCATGGTGGTGGCGGATACCTACTACCGGGAGCAAACGGATGGTTCCACCCACTGGTACAATCCGGCGGAGGTCGCAGTGGAGCGGGACGAGAAGGGTCGTCCCCTGAAGGCGGTCCTGGTCGAAGATGGTCAGCCGGTGGCGATCGGCGGCATCGAAAAGATGTCTAAATCGAAGAATAACGGAGTCGATCCCCAGTCTCTGATCGAGCGATACGGGGCCGATACCGTCCGTCTCTACACCATGTTCACCTCACCACCTGACCAGTCCCTGGAGTGGAGTGACGAGGGTGTCGAGGGGGCACACCGTTTTCTCAAGCGGATCTGGGCGCTCGCAGTCGAGCGTGAAGCGGCCATCCGTAGCGGTGCCAGGGACCTCGCTAACCTGGATGAAAAGCAGAAGACCGCCCGCCGCGAGATCCACGAGGCCCTGCAGAAGGCGGTCTACGATTATGATCGCCAACAGTTCAACACGGTGGTCTCGGCCTGTATGACCATGGTCAATACACTTTACAAACTGGGAGACACTGCCGGTGATCAGGCGATCCTGTTTGAAGGTTTGGGTATCGTACTGCGTCTGCTCGGCCCTATCGCCCCGCACATCAGCCACCATCTTTGGCGTGAGTTGGGTTATGGCGATGAACTCTTGAACGGTGGCTGGCCGCGACCCGACGAGTCCGCACTCAAGCAAGACAGCATCCAGTATGTGGTGCAGGTCAACGGCAAGGTACGGGCCAAGATCATGGTGCCGGCCGAGGCGGACAAGGCAGGGGTGGAGGCCATAGCCCGGGCCAATGACAATGTGCAGCGTTTCATCGGTGAGGCGCCAGTGCGTAAGGTCATCGTGGTGCCGAACAAGCTGGTCAATATTGTCGCCAAATAAGAATACTCGATATGCACGGCGTGGATCGACTGATACGTTTTGTTGGGCTGCTGAGTCTATTGCTCGGGTTGACGAGCTGCGGCTTTCACCTCAAGGGGTACCAGCAGGCTGCACCGGATCTGCATGGACTGTACGTCGAACAGGGTGAGCAGCGCAGCAGCCTGGCAGGCGTGATCCAGCGTGAACTCTCGGTTGCTGGAGTGCAGCTGGTGAGTACAGCGGAGCAGGCGAACCACCGCTTGAGGACTACCAAGGAGCAATTCAGCAGACGGGTGATTGCGGTCGACGCCAACGGCAAGGTGTTGGAGTATGAGCTGCGCCTGGAAGCGGCATTCATGGTGCTTGGCAAGGCCGGCGCTCAGCGTCTCCCGGTGCAGAGCCTGGAACTGGTTCGACATTTGACCCTCAGCGAGGCCGATGAGCTGGGTCAACGCAACGAGGCGGCGCTGATGCGCATCGACATGCGTCAGGATATGGCGGGCCAGATCATCCGCCGACTGCAGGCACAACTCAAATAACCGACCACTCCCATGCGTCTGCGCAACGACCAGCTTCCCACGCATTTGGAAAAGTCCCTGGTACCGGTCTATTTCCTGAGCGGTGACGAACCCCTGCAGATGGGCGAGGCGGCGGACCTGATCCGCGCCAGGGCCAGAGCCCAGGGCCACACCGAACGGGAGGTGCTGGAGCATGCTGCCGGCTTCGACTGGGGGCTCTTGAGCAATGCGGCGGACAGCATGTCCCTGTTTGGTGAAAGGCGTATCCTCGATCTGCGCCTGAACAGTGCCAAGGTCGGGACCGAGGGCGCCAAGGCCCTTACCAGCTTCGCCGCAAACCCGCCCCCCGATACCCTGTTGTTGATCACCGCGCCCAAGTTGGAACGGAATCAGCTGAACAGCAAATGGGTGAAGGTGTTGGATCAGGCCGGGGTCCTGGTGCAGATCTGGCCGGTAGAGGGTAACCGCCTGCCGCCCTGGATCGAACAGCGGCTACGCAAGGCCGGATTGATTCCGGAGACCGGTGTGGTGGAGATGCTGGTGGAGCGGGTCGAGGGCAATCTGTTGGCGGCCAATCAGGAGATCGAAAAGCTGCTCTTATTGTATGGGCCGGGGGTGGTCACAATTGAACAGCTGGGCGAAGCGGTGGCGGACAGCGCCCGCTTCGACGTATTCGGGCTGGTGGACAGTCTGCTGCTCGGTGAGCCGTCTCGCGGCTTGCGCATGTTACAGGGTCTAAGGGCTGAAGGCGTGGCCAGCCCGGTGGTGCTCTGGGCCTTCACCCGGGAGATCCGTGCCCTGGCGGAGATGGCCTTCGAGGTCGAACAGGGCGCCAATGCCGAGCGGATCATGGCCGGGCAACGTATCTGGGAAAAACGCAAGCCGCTGATAAGGAGGGGCCTCAGGCAATCCTCCGATCACTGGCGGCGTCTGCTCGAGGCATGCGCCAGAACCGACAGGCTCATCAAGGGCTTGGGTTGTGAAGATCCCTGGCTACACTTACAGGATATAGCGCTCGGTTTGGCGGGGGTCTGCGACCAAGGGCGTTAGAAACAGACGATCGACAGACGTGCTGAGCAGTATCGCACTCTCCAACGACAAGAAAAAAGGAGTGAGCCATGGCTGAGGAGCATATCGATTTCGCCGCCAGGGATGCGGTCATCTACATACCGGGATTGGCCGTCAACACACTCTCACAGGATATCGAGACCATCGGCAACAAGATTGCCGGTTCCCTGGAGCGCAACAGCGAAGAGATCGGCGATGCCTTCGTTCTCAAGGATGGTGTAGAGGAGGCATATGCGGACGGCAACCGTACCCGCATGCGGCAAGTCCAGGTGACCACCGGCGAGGAGGTGCGAACGGTCGCCGACCTCTATGAACTGGACTACCGGAGCTGTATCCGGCAGTCCTTCGAGGAGCGCAGCCTGCTGGGCAAGTGCCTGGTGGTACTGGTGATGTTGTTCGGTTCCACGCCGGCCTTTCTGCGTGCCGCGGTGCAGCCCGGTAAGACCGTTGCCGAGAAGGCGCAGCTGTTTTTCGCCGGGACCATTCTGGGCCTGATGGCCCTCTATTTCTTTGTGTTGCTGATTACCGCATTGGGAACCCTGACCCTGGGTGTTGGTGAATCCCGCATGAGCCATGGGATGCCAGGGGTTGACCGAGTCGAGCAAGGCCAGCTGCTACGGCCTGCGCCTCAGACCTTGGATACTTCAACCAACGAGCCCCCATCAGCAGGTGAATCGGCGAACGCACAGCCAGTGGTAGATGTCTGGGACAGAGGTTGGCATGCCTTAGTCGCCGTGTTTCCCTTGCTGCAGGGGCTTATCGTCATCATCGCGGCTTTGGGGGCGTTCAGAAAAGAGAGTCTCAAGGCGGTGATCTCCGAGGCGGCCACCGAATTCGTCACCGCGGTGGGTTACATCCAGGCGGCAGAGCGTAAGCAATCGGTGAACGGCCAACTGAACGCCTTACTGGAGTATGTCTTGGAAAAGCAACCGGCCTACCGCAAGGTCCATGTGCTGGGCTACAGTTTCGGTTCCCTGATCGCCCTGGACAGCCTGTTTCCCCGCTACAGACCGGCGCTGCACCTGAACCGGGTGGATAGTCTGGTGACCATCGGCTGCCCGTTCGACATGGTGCGGATCTTCTGGCCGGACTATTTCACCCGACGCCAGGCCCCGAGCCAGGGTGGCCTGGAGTGGATGAATATCTATTCCCGCTATGATGTCCTCGGTTCCAATTTTCGCGATGATGATCAGGAGCAGGATGCGGAGTCACTGTTCGAAGTGGTCGTTGAAGACCGGGCGACGGAAGCGCCCGTCAGTGCCCGGATCAAACTCAGCCCGCGTAATTTTGCCTACGACCTGGGTATGCAGATGGGCAAGTATCCCCTGGCAACGGTGTTGACCTTCAAAGGGTTTCGGGCCCATCAGCTCTACTGGGAAGGTGGAGGGGTCTCCGAACTCAGCTGTTTCGATCTGGTGATGCCGCGTCTGTTGTTGCATTACACCGCTGGGCATCCGCATGGCGATTCCAGGCCCTGACAGGTTTGTTTGTTAACCACTTCGAGGATGCTGTACCCGTAAGCCCTCGAGCAGCGGATCGAACGCATATTCGATGACCCTGCCGATCTGCGCGGAGGAGCACTTGGGGCGTCACGAGCTTAGCAGGCGCATTCCAGAAATGCCCGGTGACTGGGATCTTGGGTGAGAGATAGACTTAAACGCATGACAACATGGGTTATTCGTCCTTGCAGGCATGTATAACGCAAGATTCTGATAAAATCCGCAGCAGTTGGAAATTCTCAGAGACAAGAAGATGACAGAAATCACCGATCTCGAAGCTTACATGATGGCCCTGGGTAAGCAGGCCCGGGTCGCTTCCCGCCGCCTGGCATCCGCGACCACGGCTGAAAAGAACAGCGCCCTGCACGCGATCGCCGATGATCTGGAACGACAACGCACATCCTTGATGGTTGAAAACCGCAAGGATCTCGCGGCGGGTGCCGGTAAAGGGCTGGCTGAGGCCTTGCTCGATCGTCTGGAACTGACCGATGGCCGCATCGATTCCATGATCGAGGGACTGCGACAGATTGCCGCGCTACCCGATCCGATCGGTGAGATCTTCGATATGAACTACCGTCCCACCGGCATCCAGGTCGGACGCATGCGGGTGCCGCTTGGGGTGGTGGGCATCATCTACGAGTCCCGTCCCAATGTCACTGCCGATGCAGCGGCTCTGTGTCTGAAATCGGGCAATGCCACGGTGCTGCGGGGTGGTTCTGAAGCGTTTCATTCCAACCAGGCGATCGCCGCCTCTATTCATCGCGGTCTGGAGTCGGTGGGGCTGCCCAGGGAGGCCGTACAGGTCCTGGAGACCACTGATCGGGCGGCGGTCGGAAGCATGATCGGTATGCCGGACTATATCGATGTGATCATCCCCAGGGGCGGGAAGGGACTGATCGAGCGGATATCCAATGATGCCCGGGTGCCGGTGATCAAACATCTGGATGGGATTTGTCATGTCTATATCGATAGTGAGGCAGACTACGAGAAGGCACTGCAGGTGGCATTCAATGCCAAGACTCAACGCTACGGAACCTGCAACACCATGGAGACCCTGTTAGTCTCTGAAGAGGCGGCGGAAAAGATCCTGCCTGAGCTGGCGCGTATGTATCAGGAGAAGGGCGTGGAATTGCGTGGTTGTCCAACGACCCAACGCCTGGTAGCGGACTGTCTTTCTGCCACGGATGAGGATTGGGATACCGAGTATCTGGCGCCGATCCTTTCCATCAAGGTGGTGAAAGATCTGGACGAGGCTATCGAGCATATCAACAGCCACAGCTCGCAGCATACGGATAGTATCGTCACGGAAAACTACACCCGGGCGCGGCGTTTTCTTGCAGAGGTCGACTCGAGCTCAGTGATGGTCAACGCCTCCACCCGATTCGCGGACGGATTCGAATATGGTCTGGGCGCCGAGATTGGCATCTCTACCGACAAGTTTCATGCCCGGGGCCCGGTGGGGCTCGAAGGCCTGACCTCGGTGAAATTCATCGTGCTGGGTGATGGGCATATTCGACAATAACCAGAAAAAGGCTTTCCCATGATCGGTATCTTTGGCGGCACATTCGATCCAATCCACTATGGTCATCTGCGTACCGCATTGGAAGTCATGCAGGGGGCTGGGTTGGATGAGGTGCGTTTCATACCGCTACATCAAGCGGTCCATCGTGAGCAGCCCGTGGTCGGTGGAAGATCGCGTCTGCAGATGATCAGGGCGGCGATCCGTGGGCAGCCGGGATTCGTTGCGGATGATCGTGAACTGAGACGCCAGGGGGAATCCTATACCGTGGACACACTGGGATCGCTGCGCGCCGAGTTCGGCGATCGCTCGATCTGTCTGATCGTGGGTGGTGATGCCTTCCGGGAGTTTTTGACCTGGCACCGTCCATTGGAAATTTTAGACCTCGCCAATCTGATTGTCATGCAGCGACCTGGGCATAGCGATTTCAGCGATCCATCTCTGCAGGCGTTGATCTCTGAGAGAAAAGCCGAGCATTCGGAGCTGATCCGGCAGCAACCGGCGGGCAGGATCTTTTTTCAGCCAGTGACCCAGTTGGAGATCTCCGCCACCCGGATTCGTGCAATGGTTGCTGCGGGCGCTTCTGCCCGCTACCTGATGCCGGAAGCCGTGTTACGAGTCATCCAGAAAAATAACCACTATTCGGGCTAATGCTGCGTCGTTTAATAATCAATATCACGCAGTCTTCAGTCTGCAACGATAAGGTATGATGGTGAGAAAATACCGGATGCGGCTGATCCCACACTATAATTAGATATAAAAATCTTATGCAGATAGAAGCACTCAAAGAGCTCGTCCTGACAATCCTGGATGACATGAAGGCCAAAGACATCGTGGTGATGGATGTGCGCGACAAGACCAGCATCACCGATATCATGGTCGTGGCCAGCGGTACTTCCGACCGACATGTCAAATCGATCGCCGAGGCCGTGGCCTTCAAAGCGAAGCAGGGCGGTGAATCGCCACTCGGCACCGAAGGTGTCGAAGACGGGGAATGGGCCTTGGTGGACCTGAATGGGGTGGTGGTACATGTGATGCTGCCCAAGGTGCGGGATTTCTATCATCTGGAGCGTCTCTGGTCGATGGATACCCCGGTGCGTTGCGGAGAAGACCAGAGCGACGCCAGTTGATCCCTGCTCAGTTGGTCGTCTAATACCTCGTTAGAACCCGATGGACCGTTTCGACCGGATCTTCGAACTCAATCGGATCTTCCGGACCGCCCGATACCCGGTGCCGCGTCAGCAGTTGGAGGTGCAGCTGGAGTGTTCCCGCGCCACGGTAAAGCGTCTCATCGAAGAGATGCGCCTGTACCTCAATGCTCCCATCGTCTACGACAGAAAACTCAAGGGCTATCGTTACGAGAACCAGGCCGGGGAGATGTATGAATTACCCGGCCTCTGGTTCAACGCCTCCGAACTGCAGGCCCTGTTGAGTGTCCAGCAGCTCTTTAGGCAGGTTCAGCCGGGTCTGCTGGATACACATCTGCAGCCGCTGCGCCGGCGTATCGATCAGTTGCTCAGTCAACGACATGTCGGCACCGACGAGCTGCCCAGGCGGATACGGATCCTGCAGGCTGCGGCGCGTCCCCCCGGCCGGCACTTCGTGGTGCTTGCTGGCGCTGTGGCGGCCAGGCGTCGGGTACAGATCCGCTATTTCAGTCGGGTGGGTGACAGCAGCAGCGACCGGCAGGTCTCCCCACAGCGTATGACACACTACCGGGACAACTGGTATCTGGAGGCATGGTGTCATCTCAGAGAGGCCCTGCGAACCTTTTCCTTGGATGCGATCAGAGAAGCCCGGCCATTGGAGGAACGGGCCATCGACGTCCCGGAGGATGAACTGGAGCATCACTACACCCCCGCCTATGGGATCTTTTCCGGTGACCCGGACAAGACTGCCGTGGTCCGCTTCAGCCGGGAGCGGGCGCGTTGGGTTTCTCAGGAGCAGTGGCACCCTGAGCAGCAGAGCCGTTGGCTCGCAGACGGCCGTTACGAGCTGTCGATTCCCTATCACCATGCAGGGGAACTGGTGATGGATCTCCTCAGATACGGCCCGGATGTGGAGGTGCTCGCACCTGACTCACTCCGCGAAGAGATCGTCAGACGGCTGACTGAGGCCCTGCAGACTTATCATGAAGCCTGATACCGCCACGGCGATGCGCAACCTGATCGACCAGGTTAGAGAGAACGTGCCCTTCGATTTGACCAACGAGGCTATCTGCGCCGATTCCTGCGAAGGTTGTTCGGTCAAATTGCTGAACTATCTCGAGTCGGAGCTGGATGCCTGGGAGCTGCGACTACAAGCAGGCGAGCGGCCCAACTTCGGCGACCTCGATAAGTTGGCGGCCACCAGTCGAAAGATCCACAGGGTACTCAAAGAGAACAATATCTGCCGTTAAGGCACACCCCAAGACACCTGAATCCATTGTTCAGCTTCCATTCAGGCAGCCCCACGTAAGCTTTGCATGAAGCTAATGAAAAGGAGGCTTGACAATGAAATCTAAAGTGTTGATCGCAAGCGCAGTCCTGTTGGGTACCAGCATTGCAACGGCAGCGCCGGTGCAGGCCCACTCGGGTCATGATCTCTGGCCGCTGTACGGACTGACCGGGCTCATCCTGTATGACTCCCTGTCGTCTCATCACCATCACCACAAACACCGTTACTACGATGACAACCGGGGGCAGTACAGGCACCGACGTCACCATAGTCATGGTCGCTACGATAGGCATGAATACCGCCATCGCGACAAGCATCGTCGGCATCGGTAGTAGCAGAGGAGAGGGTCATGAAACAGATGACGTTGAGGTTCGGGAGCCCCGGTCTTCTGCTGGCCACGGGCGTTGTGCTGACGCTCCTGGGCGTTGAAACGGTACTCGCCGAAGCGGCAACCGCGGTGCGGCTCAGTCAGTCCATCGAGCAGGTGGCTGAGAAGACCGAGGAAGAGCAGCAGCAGATGCTCGACCTGGCCATGCCGCAGGTTGCCCCTGCCCTGGAATTGTCCGGGAGTCGGGTCGAGGTCGACCTGGCGTCGAAGACGCTGACCGCCGCCCATTTGTCGGACCAGGTGTTTCGGATCTACGATGCCAAGACCCTGCTCAGCGGTGACGACGACGGTGACGGTTTCTATCACCAACTCAGGGTCACCTTCGATGCGGATGTGGATCATGGTGATGCCTTGGTCTACGCCAGACTCTTTATGAGCTATGAGGGCGGTCCCTGGAACCATTATTTCACCACTGATGTGTTCTACATCATCGAAGAGGTCGTTTTCGATGACTATGAGGTGGTGACCCGTCTCCTAGAGGGCTACCCGACGGGCTATTACGATGTGCTGATTGAGTTGTATGAGGCTGACTGGGATACCCATGTGGCGAGTTACGGACCTTATGAGGACGGGGCCTTGAGCGCCATCCCCCTGGAGGATTATCAGCGGGACGATCCGGGCGGTGACGACTACGACTATCCGGTTAGTGATAGCCATGGCGGTGGCGGCAGTATCGGTCTGGCCGGTCTCATGATCCTGGGTCTTTGGAGGAGACTGACCAGGACCGGGCAAAGCCATAGGACAGGCTCGATTCCTCGCGGGATACGGAGCTGAGTCCGGCAACCTGTTTGATTTGGACGTCCTGTTGGGGTTGGGAACCGTGATCCCGTCTCCAGCAGCGCGTCTGAATCGCAAACATTGCCTGAGACTTCGCTGCTAGGCCTCTGAAGTCTTTCACGATCCTCTGGGGGGCATATGCTTAGTGACTTCTCATTCGATGACAGGCTGTATCGGTTCCGACAGTGGTTAGTGCAATTGAGCGTTCCGGATTGACTCAGTATCAACAGGAAAAAATGGGTCGTAAAAGCTGCACTGCTTCACTGAGGGACTAGAATTAAAGGCAGGAAGCAAGACGAAGACAGGTCTGATAAGACCTTAGGCCAGGGAGTATGGCGAATCATAACAGAACGGCGCCATAGCGTCTGCGGGTGAGTGGTTGCATGGCGTCTTCATCATCCTCAGGAGAGGTTGCCATGAAAGTGTTTATGCTGATGGCTGGAAGCGGACCGTTGGTGATTCTGACTTCTCATACATCCATCGAAGATCCAGTGGTCCTGGAGAAGTTGGCGGCGAAAGGGCTGGATAAGTTTCTCTGCTATGATGTTCCGCTCGACCTTGCGAAAGAACGTTATGGTGGTCACTTTACCGTAGTGGCCAACGACCTGCATGAGACGGATGATCTGCGGGTGCTCGATTATAACGGTGAGCGGGCTTTCCGCTTGTTCACCTTCACAGAGTTGGGATCGCCGATAGTGCACGAACCTCCAGCAGAACCCAAGACAGCCGTGGCCTGATCGTCAGTGGGTCTGCTTTGTTCACCCTCCACTGCTGAAGGGTGAACAGGGGTTAGCTAAGCGGTCGGCAGGTAAGCCAAATTTTGCGCCAACCATTTTTCTACGCTGGCCAAGGGGATACCTTTGCGTTTTGCGTAATCTGTCACTTGATCTTTGCCGAGCTTACCGACAGCAAAATAACGGGCTTGGGGATGCGCGAAATAGAGACCGCTGACTGAAGCCGTGGGTACCATCGCTTTGGACTCGGTCAACCAGATACCTGTGCTGGTTTCTACATCTAACAGCCTCCAGAGCAGGTCCTTTTCAGTATGGTCTGGGCTTGCGGGATAACCCATGGCGGGGCGGATGCCGGTGTAGCGTTCGGCGATCAGATCTTCGTTACGCAGATTTTCCTCTGCCGCATAGCCCCAGAATTCCTTGCGTACTTTTTCGTGCAGCCACTCGGTCAGAGCCTCCGCCAGACGATCGGCCAGGGCCTTGAGCATGATGGCGTGATAGTCGTCATGATCCTGTTCAAATTCGGCGAGCTTTTTCTCGATACCAATCCCAGCGGTGCAGGCAAAACCACCGATGTAGTCCGATTTGCCGCTGGATTGGGGTGCCAGGTAGTCCGCCAAGCATTCATTGTATTTGCCTGCCGGCTGTTTGCCCTGTTTACGCAGATTATGCAAGATAGTGAGTACTTCCTCACCGTCCTCATCCCGATACACGGTGATATCGTCATCCTGTGCATTTGCCGGAAAGAGGCCGACCACGGCGGCTGCCTGGAGCCACCTGTGATCGATGATCTGTTCTAACATCGCCTGGGCGTCGGCAAACAATTTGCGCGCCTCCTCGCCCTTCGCCTTATCCTCAAGGATCTGCGGATAGCGCCCTTTGAGCTGCCAGGCATGAAAGAAGAAGGTCCAATCGATGTAACCGCTGATTTCCTGAAGCGGGATATCATTCAGTACGGTAACCCCGAGCCTGGCCGGTCGGATCGGTTGGTAGGCGTTCCAATCGATGGGTGTTGGATTGGCTCTGGCCTCTTTGAGGGAAACCAGGTTGCGAGCCTGGTTCTTGGCGGCACGACGCAGGCGCACGGCATCATACTGATCTGCGATCTCATTGAGAAATCTGTCTCGATGTTGTGCAGAGAGTAGATTCGACGCCACACCCACCGCTCTCGAGGCATCGGGCACATAGACCACCGGCGGGTCGTACTCAGGTTCGATCTTCACTGCGGTGTGGGCGATCGAGGTGGTGGCACCACCGATCAGCAGAGCCTGGTGCATGCCCAGGCGTTGCATCTCTTTCGCCACATGCACCATCTCGTCCAGGGATGGGGTGATCAGTCCGGACAGGCCGATGATATCGACCTGCTGTGCCTGTGCCTCCTTGAGGATGGTCTCGGCGGACACCATCACCCCCAGGTCGAGTACTTCGTAATTGTTGCATTGCAGGACCACGCCGACGATGTTCTTGCCAATATCGTGTACATCACCCTTGACCGTGGCCAACAGGATTTTGCCCTGGGACTGGGTACCGCATTCAGTCTTCTCCGCTTCCAGATAAGGCTCTAGGTAGGCCACCGCCTTCTTCATCACCCGAGCGGACTTCACCACTTGGGGCAGAAACATTTTGCCGGCGCCAAACAGGTCGCCGACCACATTCATACCTTGCATCAGTGGGCCTTCGATGACCTGCAGAGTCTTCTCCACCTGTTGGCGGGCCTCTTCCGTGTCTTCGATGATGAAGTCGGTGATGCCCTTGACCATCGCATGTTCCAGACGTCTGCCGACATCCCAGCTGCGCCATTCCTGCGCTGCTTTTTTCTCTTCCTGAATCGTACCCACGTAGTCTGGGGCGATCTCCACCAGTCGGTCGCCCGCCTGCGGGTCGCGATTCAGAACCACATCTTCAACCGCGTCCCTCAGTTTGGCGGGTAGGTCGTCATAGACCGCCAACTGGGCGGCGTTGACTATCCCCATGTCCAGGCCGGCCCGAATGGCATGGTAGAGGAACACCGCATGGATTGCTTCACGCACGGGATTGTTGCCGCGAAACGAGAAGCTGACATTGGAGATGCCGCCTGAGACTAGAGCGTCGGGTAGGGTTTGCTTGATCTCCCGGGTTGCCTCGATGAAGTCGACACCATAGTTGTCGTGTTCCTCGATGCCGGTGGCGACTGCGAATACATTGGGATCGAAGATGATGTCCTCGGCCGGGAAGCCCAGTTGCTCGGTCAGAATGCGGTAGGCGCGGTTGCAGATTTCTACCTTACGCGTCCGGTTGTCGGCTTGGCCCTGCTCATCGAACGCCATGACGATCACCGACGCGCCGTAACGACGGCACAACCGGGCCTGCTCGATGAATTTGTCGACCCCCTCCTTCATGGAGATGGAGTTGACGATGGCTTTGCCCTGTACACACTCGAGTCCCGCTTTGATGATTTCCCATTTCGAGGAGTCGATCATGACCGGTACTCTGGCGATTTCCGGCTCACCGGTGCAGAACTTGAGGAAGCGCTGCATGGCTGCAACCCCGTCGAGCATCGCCTCGTCCATGTTTACGTCAACCACCTGAGCACCGTTTTCCACCTGGGTACGGCAGATGTCCAGTGCCTCCTCATACTCCTCATTCAGGATCAGGCGTTTGAATTTGGCAGAACCGGTTACGTTGGCCCGCTCACCCACATTGACGAACAGGGACTCGTTGTCGATATTCAGTGGCTCCAGCCCGGAGAGACGGCATGCCCTGGAGGGGTGTGGTAGCATGCGGGGTGACTTGTGCGCCACGGCAGCCGCGATCGCCTCGATATGCAGCGGGGTAGTCCCGCAACAACCACCGACGATATTCAGAAAGCCGGCATCGGCCCATTCGCCGATATGCCCCGCCATCTGTTGCGCATCCAGATCGTATTCACCGAACTCGTTGGGCAGGCCGGCATTGGGATGGGCGGAGACAAAGGTCTCGGATATTCGCGACATCTCCTCCACATACTGACGTAGCAGA
This sequence comes from Gammaproteobacteria bacterium, assembly GCA_030066355.1. Taxonomy (GTDB): domain Bacteria; phylum Pseudomonadota; class Gammaproteobacteria; order Chromatiales; family Chromatiaceae; genus JASJBU01. The sequence goes on from JASJBU010000063.1 coordinate 13,960, forward strand.
TCGGGGCCAAGTGCGCAGTTGAGGCCGATGGAGATCGGCCTGGCATGGCGCAGGCTGTTGTAGAAGGCTTCTGTGGTCTGACCTGACAGGGTACGGCCGGATTGGTCGGTAATGGTGCCGGAGATCATCAATGGCAGACGCA
>JASJBU010000057.1 GCA_030066355.1 Gammaproteobacteria bacterium
CAAGTCATAAGTACCCTCCTGAACAAGACTGGCATCCTCATCGAAATCACCCCCTGACAAGAAGAAGCCCCAGACCTCATCGTAACCGTCCACGAGATCCCAGTCCATGACACTGAGATTTGCATAGAAGGTGTACCCCAACAGCAAGGATGTACTGGTCCAGGCATCCGCCGGAGCCGGTAGTTCCATCAAACGCAGACTCGTTGATCCCGGCGGCATCACGATCTGCCACTCGACATACGTGGTCAGATCCTGACTATAACCGAGTGAATCGATGGAGATCAGATCACGTGAACTGGTCCCGGAAAGGGTCCAACTCAATGTTTGATTGGTACCATCCAAGGTCACAGAACTGAAGCTGTAATCCGGTATCGGCAGATCAACGCTCTGGGGAAGCGTCGTATAGGCCTTGGCGGTGCTCAAAGACATCACAGTACTGACATCGGTCTCGCCACCTACCCAGTAATTATCCGCCGGAAAGCTCATGGCAACCGGCAACAGACCAGATGAACTCGGTGACTGAGACAGGCTTTCCCTTGCCAGATAGTATTCGACTCCCTGACGAAACCCTAACGCCTCGAAGTATTGTAGCTCTGTTTCGGGTGTGGTCGTCCAACCCAGGCCAACGGGATCTTGTGACAAGTTGACTGTATAGGCAGCACCGTCTGTGTAGCCCTGATCCTCCAACATCCCCCACTTGAGCAGATTCCCCTGTGCATCGTGAGTCATCGCCAACAATGTCAATCGATCATCCTGCTGCAAGTCTGTCGCATAGACGTCCGTACTCACCGTATAGTCAGTGTACCAATAGTACCAATAGCTCGATACGGGGAGAACGCGTGTAAGATAGGCACCATCAATCACTTGATCCGAGTTCAGTGAGATTTCTGCTGTACCTATGGGGCTGTAAAGCCAACTATCGAATAAATACTCCAAATAATAATAGTACAGCAGGTAATCGAGATCCGCATATAAAGAAGCATAATAATCCAACAACATCAAGGTGGAATCCTGAGTGTAATAGACGATACCCTCTGCGGTCGGTACGTCAATATAAGTTCGGATGATGCCGTAGGGAAGTGTCAGGCTGGTTATAAACTGGTCGTGTCCATAGACGATCGTGAAACTTACTCGGGTTCTACCCACGTCACCGAAGTCCACAATCCCATTCGCATCGCTGGTCTCTGTGCGGAGAATCGTTGTATTGTCCGTATCATAGAGTGCAACAGTGACCCCCGAGACCGGTTGATCGCTCTGTACATTATCCTTGATGGTGAAACTGAGCGAGGTACCAGACGTTACATCACCGTATACGATGGCGATGGATTGACTTGCCTGATCGCCTATAGCATCAGTCACGGTGACCGATATCGTCGCAGTCCCGTATCCACTGGCGGGTGCAGTCCAATTGACTGAGGTGCTATTCGTGTTGTCGAGGCTGCCCGCATTCGCGCTCCAAGCGTAGCTCAGACTTCCACCCTCAGGGTCTGTGGCTGTAACTGCCAAGGCCACTGTTTGGCCATTTTCAACTGCACCCTCCTCCGGCACCCGAGTCAGGGATTCGATGACCGGTGGTTGATTGGGGATCACGAAATTCACCGTCAGCGGGGTGGCGGCATCGAGGACGGTTACCGTCTGGCTGACCAGACCTATCGCATACAGGCTTACCGGCACACCCACCGGTGCCGACATGACATACTCGCCATTCGCATTGGTGGTGGCCGATTCGCCAAAGCTGGAGTAGATGGTGAAATCGGGAGCCGGCAAACCGGTTCCTTCATTGATCACGGTACCGTTGATTTCACCATCGAAAGCGGCCGTTATATTGTTTGCCAGAGTGACGCATTCACCCGTATTGTATACTGTGCTGCCTTCAATTGTTGGCGTAAAGATCTCGTTATTGACCACATCGCCTTCGGTTGGATCGATGACATCATAGTGGAAACGCAACCCACCGAAGTCCACGTAGAGCTTGATCCGTTCCGTAACCGTATCCGTACTGCGTTTCACCGTTACACAGGCAAACCCTTGGCTGTCTGTCGATGCTGGCTGGGAAACTCCGTTGTATGTCACACCTTCCGCCGTCAGCATTTGATTTGCCAAGGGATTGCCATCATCTCCCAGAACGGTCGTGCAAACACAGGAATGCTGATCGATCGGTTCATCCACATTCCACCAACTCATGTGGGTAACTTTACCTTGGGCATACAGTACACCGTCACCGTTTAGATCGATGATCAAGGCATCGTCTATGACATCCGGTGTACTTGGGTCAGCGTCTTCACGAATCCAACTGGCATTGGTTTCGTCGTAGGACCACCAGGGGATACTGTCGCCAGCGCTGTATTTGAGTTGCAGTTCATCCGGTAGGCGCACGCTTAGCGTAGCCGGTTCTGCCAGGTTCGTGATCTCCTTACCCTGATCATCAGTAATCGTAACTTCAGTAAACACTATACTTTCTAAAGGTGTGTCCGGCTCACCATCTTCTGTTGTGGCAGCCATGTAGTCACCCGGGAATACCGCCGCCCCTTCTTCTGTTGTCGGATCGCCAACGCCTACACTGACCATAACCTCTCCACTATCTCCCATGCTGTTGGGAGGAAAAACCATCTCTGCAAGCGGGTCACCAGCAGGATCAGCTGGATCGAGAATATCAAGGTTTTGTTCAACAGTGACGTCAATATTCTCTTCAATAAAGTGGAACGGCATCAGGCTGGCGGCGACTGAGTAGGTCTCACCTCCAGCCACAGGAATTGATCGTTGATAAGTGGCATAACCCACCTTTTCATAGGTCAAGACCAATTGCCCATCACTCGGTACTGGTACATCTTCTATGAGATAAAAACCGTTGTCGTCACTGGTTCCGGTGTATTCATCCCCATCGATCATTTCCGTTTTCACATGGACACCGGAAATTCCACCGCTGCCAGTGACGGAACCGGTTATGGTTACCTTTTCTGCCGTTGTATCTTCGCCATTTGTTGTGTCATCGTCATCACCACCCCCACTGGCAATGATACTGAGAACACCGGTTATGAGGATTGGCATCAAGAACCAATGACGCCAGTTTGTAAGGCCTGCTTTTTTGTTTGCTTTCATATCGATCTCCTTATGCGCGCAATGGACTCACCGACCACAGGTGATACTTTTATCTTATTTCGAGGCTTGGTTATCTGATGAAGTATGAGATGACTGACTCAGGAGTGGACCCTCCGATGGTTTTATTGTTCTTTCCTAGACTGAATTTTTAAAATAATCACACCCGATTGTCCATCCTACGAAATACCTAACCCATCATCCATTGATACTCATCAATACTATTGCCACCTTTCTACTCCAAAATTAATGCTATACACTTCGGGAAGTATTTCGAAAACACCACAACTCAGGAATACCGCTCATGCCAGACAAGATGGTCACCATCGACGGCAACGAGGCCGCCGCGCACATCGCTCACCTGACCAACGAGGTCATCGCGATCTACCCCATCACCCCTGCCTCACCCATGGGCGAATGGTCGGACGAATGGTCCGCCCGGGGCATCAAGAACATCTGGGGCACGGTGCCGGATGTGATCGAGATGCAAAGCGAAGGAGGTGCGGCAGGCACCATCCACGGCGCCCTGCAGGCGGGCTCCCTATCGACCTCGTTCACCGCCTCCCAGGGTCTGCTGCTGATGATCCCCAACATGTACAAGATCGCCGGCGAACTGACCCCCACCGTATTGCATGTGTCGGCCCGCTCTCTGGCGGCCCAGGCGCTCTCTATCTTCGGTGACCACAGCGACGTAATGTCCTGCCGCGCCACCGGCTATGCCATGCTCTGCTCCGCGGACGTGCAGGAGGTCGCCGACTTCGCTCTGATCTCTCAGGCCGCGACCCTGGAAGGACGTATTCCCTTCCTGCACTTCTTCGACGGATTTCGCACCTCCCATGAAGTCAACAAGATCAGCCTGCCGGATCACGCAACCGTTCGTGAGATGATCGACGAGGAACTTGTCAGCGCCCATCGCCAACGGGCCATGACCCCGGACCGGCCGATCATTCGCGGCACCTCGCAGAATCCCGATGTTTACTTCCAAGGCCGGGAAACGGTCAATCCCTACTATCAAGCACTACCCGATGTGGTGCAAAAATGGATGGACCGCTTCGCCGAGCTGACCGGCCGGCAGTATCGACTGTTTGAATATCTGGGTGCGGATCGACCGGAACGCATCATCGTGCTCATGGGTTCGGGAATCGGCGCCGTCGAAGAGGCGGTGGAGCACCTCGCCGAAGCAGGCGAAGCGGTGGGCATGCTTAAAGTCAGACTGTTCCGACCCTTCGCCGCCGACAAGCTGTTGGCAGCCATTCCCGACAGCGTGCTGAAGATCGCCGTGCTGGATCGTTGCAAGGAACCCGGTGCGGACGGCGAACCCCTCTACAAGGACCTGGTCAACGCCTTTGCAGTGGCTTTCACCCGCGGTGCCATCGACAGCATGCCGCGCATCACCGGCGGCCGATATGGGCTATCCTCAAAGGAGTTCACCCCGGCCATGGTCAAAGGCATCTTCGAAGAACTGGACAAGGAAAAGCCCAAACACGGCTTCACTGTCGGCATCTTTGATGATGTCACCCACAGCAGTCTGGATTGGGACCCGTCTTTCAAGCCCGCAGCGGCACAGGGTGTGACCGCCTGTGTCTTCTTCGGACTGGGTGCTGACGGCACGGTCTCGGCCAACAAAAATTCGATCAAGATTATCGGCGAACAGACCGACAATTTCGCCCAGGGTTACTTCCAGTACGACTCGAAAAAGTCCGGCGCTGTGACTATCTCCCATCTGCGCTTCGGGCCTAAACCGATCCGCTCCACCTATCTGGTCGGGGACAACGAAGCCAGTTTCGTGGCCTGCCACCAGCCGATCTTTGTCGATCGTTACGAGATGCTCGACCATGCCGCGCAGGGGGCGACCTTTCTGCTCAATACACCTGCCACCCCCGAGGCGGTCTGGGACACCCTCCCGGCGCGCATGCAACACCAGATCATCAACAAGCAGCTCGACGTCTATGTGATCGACGCCTACAAGATCGCCGACCAGACCGGCATGGGCAGACGCATCAACACCATCATGCAGACCTGCTTCTTTGCCATCGCCAAGATCCTCGACAGGGATGCGGCGATCACCCTAATCAAAGAGGCGGTGGAGAAGACCTATGGACGCAAGGGCCGACGCCTGCTGGAGCGGAACTTCGCCGCCATCGATGCCGCCCTGGCCGGACTGCACCAGGTCGAGGTGCCCACCGAGATCACCAACCCAGAGGAGAGCAAACCGGTAGTGCCCGACTACGCCCCCGATTTCGTCAGGACCGTCACCGCCAAGATCATCGCCAATCAGGGTGACCAGATCCGGGTCAGCCAGATGCCCGCGGACGGCACCTGGCCCGTCGGCACCGCGGCCTACGAGAAGCGCAATATCGCCCTGGAGTGGCCGAAGCTCGAGATCGACCTGTGCACACACTGCGGCAAGTGCCCGCTGGTCTGCCCCCATGCGGCGATCCGCTCCAAGGTCTTCCGGGAGGAGGACCTGGCCGGCGCACCCGAGGGTTTTCTGAGTGCCAACGTCAAGGGCGGCGGCTTCGAGAAGGGCCTGAAGATCACCTATCAGGTGGCACCGGACGACTGCACTGGCTGCGGCCTGTGTGTGGAGATCTGCCCGATTCGCGACAAGCAGAACCCGAAACGCAAGGCCCTCAACATGACCGCTGACACCGCCTATCACGATGAGCAGCAGGCCTGGTGGGAGTTTTTCGTCAAACTGCCGGAGTTCGACCGCACCAAGCTGCGGCAGACTACCCTCAAGGGCGCGATGATCATGCAGCCCCTGTTCGAGTTCTCCGGTGCCTGCGTGGGTTGCGGCGAGACTCCCTATGTCAAACTCGCCACCCAGTTGTTCGGTGACCGCATGCTGATCGCCAACGCCACCGGCTGCTCCTCCATCTATGGCGGCAACCTGCCCACCACCCCCTATACCACCAATCCGGACGGGCGCGGCCCCACCTGGAACAATTCCCTGTTCGAGGACACTGCGGAATTCGGCCTGGGCATGCGGGTGGCCATCGACAAGCAGAACGAGCACGCCCGGGAGCTGCTCAAGCAGTTGCGCAAGGAGATCGACGAGGAACTGGTGGACGAACTGCTCGATGCCGACCAGCACTCGGAGGCGGTGATCTTCGAACAACGCCAGCGGGTGGAACGTCTGCGGGAACGGCTGGCGACCATCGACAAGCTGGAGGCGCGCAGCCTGGAAGCGATCGCCGACAGCCTGGTGAAGAAGAGCGTCTGGCTGGTGGGCGGCGACGGTTGGGCCTACGATATCGGTTACGGCGGGCTGGATCACGTGCTGTCCACCGGTCGCAACGTCAACATCCTGTTGCTCGACACCGAAGTCTACTCCAACACCGGTGGCCAGACCTCCAAGGCCACCCCGCTGGGTGCAGTGGCCAAGTTCTCTGCCGGGGGCAAGCCCACCAACAAGAAGGACCTGGCAATGATGGCCATGGCCTATGGCAACGTCTATGTGGGCCAGGTGGCCTTCGGCGCCAAGGACGTGCAGACCCTCAAGACCTTCCTGGAGGCGGAGTCCTACGACGGCCCCTCCCTGCTGATCTGCTACTCCCCCTGCATCGCCCACGGGGTGGATCTGTCCAACAACCTGCGCCAGCAGGACCTGGCGGTGGCCTCCGGCCACTGGCCCCTGTTCCGCTACGATCCGCGCAAGGCCGAGAAGGGGGAGAACCCGCTGCACATGGACTCCAAGGAGCCGTCCATCCCCTACCGGGATTTCATCAACACCGAGACCCGCTTCAGCGTGCTGCAGCGCACCCACCCGGATGCGGCAGAACGCTACCTGCGCACCGCACAGAAACAGGTCAAGTCGCGTTTCTTCCTGTATGAACAATTGGCCCACCTGGCGGTGGCCCATGCGGAGGAACAACCGGAGGATTGATTTAACCTGGGTATACTCCCGGCGCAGCGCCTCCACCGGCAGGAAACCGGCGGGCGCCGCGCCGGATAGTACCCCGAGACCAATCCCACCAGCACCGAGATGATCAGACCGGTGAGAATCCCGCCCGGTGTCGGGATCAGGAGAAAACCAGTCGTCAGGTCCAAAAGTCCAACCAACATCAGACCGACAAATAGACCGGCGGTGCCGCCCAACAGGCTGATCAGCACCGCCTCGGCGAGGAACTGAAAGAGGATCTGCCGTCGGTTGGCGCCGATGGCCATGCGCCCACCAATCTCTCGAATATGCTCCACCACCGCGGTGCTCATGATGCCCGCCACTCCGATGCCGCCCACCAGCAGTGAGGCCGACGTCGCCACCACTCCGATCGGGGTGATGCTACAAAGGTTGCGCTCTACCGTCTTCAGACAGGACGCCATGGGGACCTTTTCATAGCGGTAGACGCCGCGGTGGCGGCGCTCCAGCGGCCCCGTCAGCTGGTTGGCGGCCCGTTCCGCCTGTTGCAGGGAGACCACTTCCGCCTGCAGATAGCTCAGGCCGGTATAACCATTCATCTCCTGTACCAGGGTGTAGGGCAGCAGGATACGATTGTTCGCATCCTCGCCCCCTTCAAGAACCGCTGCTGGCCAGCAGGTCACGTCTTGTATCGCAGCACCCCGATCACCCGGTATTCACGGCCGGCGATACGCAGACTGCGGCCCACCGGGTTCCGCACACCGGGAAACAGGCCCTTGACCGGGGTCTGACCAACCAGCACCACCGGCCTGCCGTTATGTACATCATCGGGACGCAGCCTACGACCCGCCTCGAGCCGGTCATTGTTGATCTCCAGATAGTTGGCGCCTAACGACCAATCCCCAGCAGATGCGGCTCGCGATGAAAGAATTAAAGCGGCGCCAACTGTGAAAAAGGGAAAGGCATAGCTGAGCGCGCGTGCAGACAGTCGATAAAACATGATGTCGCCTCTTTCTTGAAAAATGACAACATCAGCTTATAAGCGGAGACCCCAGTGGTCTGTGGTGAGCTTGTATAGGTTTGTATCGCTTTGTAACAGTCGGCTGGATTACTGTATGGAAATCGCATCTTGAAAGAAGGTGATGCTCCTGCTCTCAACGCCTTCGAAACGAAGCAAGTAACAGTCAAGTACAGTCGCGAATATATGAAAAAGCATGGCGGTGTCTTGCGCATCTGCAAAAGCGAGGGTACCAGCCGGCAAGAAGTGCGTACCTACGTGACGCTAGAACGCAGCGTCTATTCGGGAATTCTCGAAGGTGTTGGGGATGCAGCTACCGCTGCCAGAGAGCCCCTTCCGAGGGTTTCAGACTCTATCTCAAAGGACATCTATGAAGCGGGCTATTACGCGGCCTATGGCGTGGTCTTCGGCGCCACGACGGTTGCCCGGTTGATTCCCTTGCCCAATCCGCTGGCACACGGCGTACGTGACGGCGCCCAGGCGGCCATGGGATCAAAAGTACCTGCCATGACGCTCATCACTAGCGGTAATATTCAGCCATCACCAAAGCGGTTAACCCCCCCTGATCCTGCCGGTAAAGGCCCAAACTGGGGGGCGAGGCCGGCGAAAGACGGCATCTAGTCATCCTCATGCTCGTCGTGTTTCTCTTCATGATGCGATTCGGTATCTTTTCCACGCTGATCGTCATGCTGCATAGCACCCTGGTTCTCATAGGCATCCTGTGTAGCCTTGCTATAATCGTAGTACCTTTCAGTCGTCTCTTCACAGTTTCGGTATCGGTCCGGGCAATCACCGGCACGGGACCCACGATTGAATCGGGCATCCCGATTGTAACGGGGGCCCCGATGCGAACCGATCTGGAAACGGAGGTAATTGATCAGGTCCCACAGCTCGTTTTCTGAGAGTTTATCCTCCCAAGCCGGCATCGGATCGCGGCCCTTGCGGATGATGTAAGACAGCTCACCATCGGTGTAATGCCGGGTGGCATGATGCAGGCGGGGGGGCAGAACGCGCAGTTCCCTCGCCTGGGGTCCGTCGCCGAAGCCATCTTCTCCGTGACAGCGACTGCAATTTTCAAGGTAAAGGGCTTCCCCGCGCACCAGCGATTGCGGCGACACCTCGATGGGATTCAGTCTGCGCGCTTCCTGAACGGGAATATTCCAGCGACTGTGACTGTGCCCGCCGTGACCCCGTCCGCCCATGCGCGGGCCTCTATATCCTTCGCCTCGGCGATAACGTTCGCTGTTACAAAGACCCTCTCCCCTCCCTCTCTGCCGATAGCGCTCACTCTCACAACGACTGTCTCTTCTCCCTCGCTCACGATAGCGCTCGCGATCACAACGGCTATCTTCCCTCTCTCGATAACGCATGCTGTCTCGCTGGTAGTCCTCGCACGCACAACCTTCCCTCGACTCCATGTCCCTCGCCTGCGCCGTTGTGCTCACAATCAACATCAACAGTAGAAAAAGTCTGAATTTCATCGTCTTTTCTCCTCTAAGTTAAATTCAGATCAGGGGTTGCCGTTCAGCGGTCTGCTCGTCCGGTAAGCGGACCGGCTGCTCGCGCCAGGCCCGACTCAGCGCGAACAACGCCGGCATCAGCAACAGCACCACCAGCAGGGTACTCAGGATGCCGCCCACCATCGGCGCGGCGATGCGCTTCATGACATCGGAGCCGGTACCCTCGTTCAGCATCACCGGCACCAGACTGGCCACCAGGGTGAGCATGGTCATCAGCATTGGCCGAATGCGCTGGGTCGCGCCGGCGGCCAGGGCGCTGATGAGTCCGGCCCGGCTGTTGACCTGTCCGGCGGCCTGCGCCTGGCGCAAGGCATGATCCAGATAGAACAGCATCAACAGCCCCATCTCGGCGGCCAGACCGGCCATGGCGATCATGCCGACCCACACCGCGACGCTAAGCTTGTAATTAAGAAGATAGATCAGCCACACCGAGCCGAGCAGGGAGAAGGGCACCATCGACATCACCAGCAGGGCGTCGCCGAAGGACCCGCGATGGATATACAGCATGAAGAAGACGATGAACAGAGTCAGCGGTACCAGGATCTGCAAGCGGTCACGCGCCCGTTCGAAGTGTTTAAACTGTCCGGCCCAGGCCAGTCGGTAACCGCCCGGCACCTCGACCTTCTCGTCGACCACCTGGCGCGCCTGTTCCACATAGTCGGCGATGCCGATGGCTTCGTCCACGTCGACGAACACGAAGCCCACCAGCATGCCGTCCTCATTGCGCAGCATGGGCGGGCCGGTACGCAGCTTGATATCGGCCACCTGGCTGATCGGAATCTGACGCGCACCCATGCGCCCCATGTTCATGGTCGATACCGGCACCAGGACCCGCTCCAGGGCCTGCGGGTCGTCGCGGAAATCCCGCGCGTAGCGCAGGTTTACGCTGTAACGCTCACGCCCGTCGATCACTTCGGTGACCGGCAACCCGCCGACCGCCGCCATGATCGCCCTTTCCACCTGGTCGACATGCATGCCGTGACGCGCCAGCTCGTCGCGTTTGATGTCGAAATCGAGAAAATACCCGCCGGTCAGACGCTCGGCAAAGGCGCTGCGGGTGTGCGGCGCGGTACGCGGATCATCGCTCAGGGCGCGCTCGATGGCTACCGCCGTGGCTTCGATCTGCTCCAGGTCGTCGCCGAACACCTTGATGCCGAGCGCGCTGCGGATGCCGGTGGTCAGCATCTCCACCCGGGTCTGCACCGGCATCCACCAGATATTGGGCATGCCGGGGTAACTCAACCGCTCGTCCATCTCTGCGATCAGCTTGTCCCAGGTCATGCCGTCACGCCATTCGGACTGAGGGTGTAGCGTCACCACGATCTCCGCCATCGACAGGGGGGCGGGATCGGTGGCGGTGGTGGCGCGGCCCATCTTGCCGAACACCCGCTCGACCTCGGGGAAGCGGGACAACTCCCGATCCATCGATTGCAGCACCCCCGCCGCCTCGGTGATCGACATGCCGGGCAGGGAGGTCGGCATGTACAGGATGCTGCCTTCGTTGAGCGGCGGCATAAACTCGCTGTTCAGAGTGGAAGCGATCGGCAGGGTCGCCGCCAGTGCTGCGCAAAAGGCCGCCAGCACCAACCAGCGCAACCGCATGCTGGCGCCGACCAGGGGCCGGTAGAGGCGCATCAGCCCATTGTTGAGACGCGCCTGCAGGCGCGGTGGACGCCCATGGATCAGCAGCATCGCCAGCGCCGGGATGAGGGTCACCGAGAGCAGCGCGGCGAAGGCCATGGCGTAGGTCTTGGTGTAGGCCAGGGGGTGGAACAGGCGGCCCTCGCTGCCCTGCAGGGCGAACACCGGCAGGAAGGACACGGTGATGATCAGCAGCGAGAAGAAGAGCGAGGGGCCGACCTCGGTCGCGGCATCGATCAGCACCTCGCGTCGCGGCCGCTTGCCCGCGTTCCGCTCCAGGTGCTTGTGGGCGTTCTCGACCATCACGATGCCGGCATCGATCATGGTGCCGATGGCGATGGCGATGCCGCCCAGCGACATGATGTTGGCGGTCAGGCCCAGCGCCCGGAAGGGCAGGAACGAGATGATCACGGCCACCGGGATGGTGACGATCGGGATCGCGGCGCTCGGGCCGTGTCGCAGCAAGAGGAAGATGATGATCGAAGCCGTGAGGACG
>JASJBU010000058.1 GCA_030066355.1 Gammaproteobacteria bacterium
ACATTGATCTGCGACTGGCACATTACCCCACTCATCAACAAACAACAGGAAATCATCGCGTTTTCTGCCCCGATAATGAATCTAACCGAGCGTATAAAGTTCGAGGAAGAGCAGCAGCGCCTGGTGGACATCATTCAAAACACCACCGATTTCATCGCCATATTCAACCTGCAGGGGGATATCCTGTTTATCAACAATGCTGGCCGACAAATCATGGGGATGAAGATGGATGAAGCCCTTGCTGATAAAAGCCTGGCCGGCCTGTTTCCCATTGAAGAATTAGAACAACGGCTCGAGGATTTCAACCCCTCTGCATACATGAACAAAATATGGAGCGGTGAAACACAATTGATCACGGTTGAAGGCGAAGTTTTGACCGTAGATCAACTCATTCTGCTTCACCAGACAACCAAAGAGGGGGAGCGCTATTTCTCTATCGTTATGCGGGATATCTCCAAGCGGGTGGAAATGGAGAAAGATCTGCTGAGCGCAAAAGAACAAGCCGAGTCTGCCGCCAAGGCAAAAGCCGAGTTTCTGGCAGTGATGAGTCATGAAATACGCACACCCATGAATGGCGTACTCGGCATGGCCGAATTACTTTCCGACACGACCCTCGACGCTGAACAAAGGGAATTCGTCGAGGTAATCTCCATGTCGGGTAAATCACTTCTCCGTATCATCGATGACATACTCGATTTTTCCAAAGGCGAAGCGGGTAAGATCCAACTCGAACCCATATCCTTCGATCTTGAAAAATTACTCTACGATGTGGTCAAGCTGTTATCCAGTACGGCGATTCAGAAAGGACTGGAACTGATCATCGACTACCCAGCGGAACGCCCCCGGCATGTCGTGGGAGACGCGGGTAGGTTACGCCAAGTGATGGCCAACCTGGTTAGCAATGCAATTAAATTTACCGAGCGTGGCCATGTCCTGATCAAGGCAAAAATCACCACGGTCGAAGAGCAACAGGCCATGATTCGCCTCCAGGTTGCCGATACCGGGATTGGCATCAGTGAGGCTCAACAGCAAAAACTCTTTCAATCATTCAGTCAAGCCGACAGTTCAACCACCCGTAGGTTCGGTGGTACGGGTCTCGGGCTGGCCATCTGCAAGCAGCTGATCGAGCTGATGGGCGGCGCGATCAGTGTCGAGAGCGAACCCGATGTCGGCTCGACCTTTTGGTTTGAAGTCAGCATGCCTCTCAGCCACCGACCCGCAAGCATTCCCGAGATCGACCTGCAGGACGAGCGGATCCTCATCATAGACACCAATCCGATCAACATCAGGATTTATGAAAAGCAACTCAATCTCTACGGCCTGCAGGTGGATTCGACAGACTCCGTACAGCATGCATTGGAGAAACTCGAGCTATCGGTCACGGAGGATCTCAGATACAGGGGCATACTGCTGGATCAAAAGGCAATCGAAACAGCAGTAGAGCCAGGTCTTGAAGCCATCAGATCCATCCCTGTGTACCATGCAACGCCGCTGGTGCTTCTGACATCCTCCGGTCAGAAAGGCGATGCAAAACGCTTTGCAGCATTGGGCTTTACTGCCTATCTGGTCAAACCAGTCCCTGCACAGATTTTATATCAAACCTTGAAAGCGAGTCTGTCGCCACGAGGCCCAAGCCGTCCGAACGATCCGATTATCACCCGCCATCATGTCGAAGAACGACGTTTGGCCGAACGCGCCGGCCAACCTCACTCGTATCAAGCCAAGGTATTGCTTGCCGATGACATCGTCGCTAATCAACAAGTGGCCAGCGCCATTTTGACGCGGCTCGGCCTGCAGGTCGATATCGCCGAAAATGGCCACATGGCACTCGAGAAGCAACATGCCGAGCAATATGACCTGATCTTCATGGACTGCCTGATGCCAGAAATGAATGGTTATGAAGCCACTCAGGCAATTCGCGAACGAGAACAAGACAGTGGCCGACATATACCTATTATTGCCTTGACGGCCAACAATTCTACGGCCGATCGAAACAGATGCCTGTCCTGTGGTATGGACGCTTTTCTCTCCAAGCCATTGAACAGAAATGAGATAATCTCTGTCTTGGACAACTGGTTGGATAACCACACCAACTCACCCGTCGCTACGAGTGTTGACCCGGAGATTCCAACTGAAACCAACGGAAACCCGGATTCAAACGAAATCATTATCGATCCTTCGACCATCAATTCCTTGAAAGAAATGATGGGTGAGGCTTTCGAGGAATTGATCCCGGCATACAACCAGAGTATCGAGGACTTGTTGGAGGAGATGAAAACCGCTTTCCTGCAAGGAGATTCCGAACATCTCGTGAGGATCTTTCACAGTATTAAATCCGCGGCAAACAATGTCGGTGCGATCCAGTTGGCAAAACTTGGGTCTATACTTGAAAAACGCGCAATAACGACGGATTCTACCGATCTCGAATCATTGGCATCCCAGCTGAGGATTGAGTTTGCTAAGACCCAAGTGGAATTGGCGAATTTGACTTCATTGTGAGTATTGGACCTGTGCGTCAATGCGCGGGGCGAGATCGCTTAACACGAGACGCATCTCTCGTGACACAGAGCAATCCGTGAAGAGACTTCTCAGTTAATACAGGCTCTAGGTTTGGTATTGCAACCGGCATTGATTCTCAGCATCCTGTTCAACTAAACCATAACTCGGGACAACCCTATTCACTCTCGAACTTAGCGGGTGATCAGCTGCCAGCCAATATAGCAGACCAGGAATTACAAGAATCATGGGTAAAATTGTCATTGTCGACACGTCTGAAGGAACTCGCACCCCGTTTCTACGCGGACTCTTGACCAGTTCGCTGATCGATGCGGGATTACCTTTCGACGAGTCCTACGAGCTGGCATCCTGTATTCGCCAGACATTGTCGACCATGCCTGAGATTACCACCGGAGAATTGCGTCAACTCGTCGTACAAGAGCTGGGTAAACTGGATAGTCAGGAGTATCTGGAGAATTACAACAGCTCGGAATCTCCGGTCCAGCGTATCAAGGTGATCAATCGTCAGCACGAGATCAGCAGCTTTTCGCTGGCAAGACACTGCCAATCGTTACAATCCACAGGCCTGTCGATGGAACAGGCAAAATCGGTATCCCAATTATTCGTCAAAGAGCTGGAAGAGAGTGGCAAAGCGGAAATCCATGCGGATGAAATTGGGCATAGAACCTATCTCATCATCAAGAAGCAGCTGGGCCGGGAGGCCGCGCAACGCTATTTCATCTGGATCGACTACACGCGCAGTGGCCGGCCGCTGATCCTGCTGATCGGCGGTGCTACGGGTTGCGGGAAGAGCACCGTCGCGACCGAAGTCGCCCACCGCCTGGGTATCATCCGCACCCAGTCTACCGACATGCTGCGGGAGGTCATGCGGATGCTGATCCCCGAGCGCCTTCTGCCCACATTGCATACCTCATCATTCAACGCCTGGCAGCGCCTGCCGGGACATGCAGATGACACCGCGACCCATGAACTCATCATCATGGGATACAAACACCAGACCGAATTGGTGTCGGTACCCTGTGAAGCGGTCATCCAACGAGCGCTTAAGGAACGGGTCTCGCTGATCCTGGAGGGCATCCATGTCTCACCGGCACTGCTGCAGCGCCTGAACAGCGGTGAAGATGCGGTGATCGTTCCCGTCATGCTCGCCGCTCTCAAACAAGATCAACTCAAACAACGCCTGCAGGGACGTGGTATCATCGCTCCGGAAAGGGAAAGCAGCCAATATCTCTCGCATTTCGAACAAATCTGGGAACTCCAGTCGTACCTATTGTCCGAAGCGGATAAGAGTGACATGGAGATCATCAACAACGATGACAAAGAACTGACCACTGAATGGGTCATGCACGCCATCAATAAGGTCTTAGCCAAAGGCTGCAAGAGTCAAATAGAAGATGTATTCGGTCGACACTAATCGATGGTAAAGCATCACAAAGGCATTATGGTGATACTCGACGGTCTGGGTGACCGGGGTATAGTCGCATTCGGCGGCAAGACACCCCTGGAGGCCGCCAAGACGCCGAATCTGGACCGCCTGGCAGCGCGCGGCCAAACCGGACTCGTCGATCCGCTGGTTCCCGGACTGCCACTCAGTACCCATACCGCGACGGGCCTGCTCTTCGGACTGCCCCACAAAGTGGCCAGGGAGCTTGCCCGTGGTCCAGTCGAGGCGGCGGGTATCAGGATAGCCGACGATCCCCATGGTCTGTATATCCGTGGCAACTTCGCGACCCTGGAAAAAACGGATCGACATTTCAGTATCCTCGACCGGCGGGCCGGCCGCATCGACGCGGGCACCGATCTCCTGGCAAGAGAACTTGGTGAGATCAGGTTGGGTGAACAGATCACCGCTACTCTGCATCCTGCCACCCATCACCGGGTCGTCATAAAGCTCTCCGGTCCGGGACTTTCAGCGAACATCACCAACACCGATCCCGGTAATCGGTATCACGAGCTTGGCGTTCTCGAATGCCGTGCGATAAATGCGGAGGATGCAGCTGCGCTCCACACCGCACAAGCCATCAACCGACTCACCAACGTCGTCCATGAGAAGCTCTCCGAGCATCCGGTCAACCTGGCGAGACTGGCAGCGGGTGACCCGCCCGCCAACGGCATCATTTGTCGGAGTCCGGGTAAGCTACCGAAGATCCGCACAACCATTGAGCACCTGAAACTCAAGACCGCCGTCATTGCTGGCGAGAAAACCGTCCTGGGCCTGGCCGCCATGCTCGGTTATACGCAGATCAAAGACCCGGGGTTCACCTCTCTGCCCGATACCGATCTGCAGAAAAAGGTTGCCCTGGCCAGGCACGCCCTAGCGGATCATGACTTGGTCTATCTGCATATCAAGGGGCCGGATATCTGTGCTCACGATCTCGATCCCGTTGCCAAGCGGAAGCTGCTGGAAGCCATCGACGATGCCATCGCCCCGTTGCTGCAGGATGATCTGGTCATCGGTATCACCGGCGACCACTCCACGGACAGCAACACCGGCCGCCATTCTGGCGACCCGGTCCCCAGTTTGCTCTGCGCACCCCATGGCAGACTCGATCAGGTCACTGAATTTGGAGAAGCGAGCTGCGCGGGGGGCGGTCTAGGCAGAATCAACAGTTTCGGGTTTCTCCTCAGCCTGTTGGATCTGATGAATCTGCTGGAAAATTACCATCGGGAAGACGCCGACCTGTACTTTTGAATCCCCTTCTCCGCTCCCCTCATGGTGCACAGCTCATGCTTTGGACAGGCGTTGATTCCGGTCGTCCGTCTCTTTCTGCTCGTTACGATCTGCAGTGGCTCTTTCCTGCGTTTGAAATCGAGACACGGCCTTGTTGAGCGCCTGTGTCCTGGTGTGCTGTTTCCGCCAGTCGTGCTGATGGGTCGAGTGATTGAGCTTGCTCGTACGGACCACATCCTCCTGTTGTTGGATCGCCCGATCCAGTTTACCCAGGAAGGCCCGGTATTCCTGTAGCTGGCTTGCACTGATGCCCTTCCTGGCAGCCGTCTCGAAACGTTCGAGATACTCCTGGTGATACTGCTTGAGTTGATTGAGTTTGACCTCTTCCGCTTGCAGATTCTTACGGGACTGACCCATGTGCCGAGCAGCCTTCTGTTCTTTGGATTCAGCCACGCGCTGTACAGGTTTGAGTCTTTTGGATGGTGACATTCGATGGCTTCCCTTAATCCGTTTTATTCGGCCGGTCAGTTATGAGTCTAGGTCAATAATGGGGGCGTGGGTAAATCGGATTCCGCCGCCGTTTCTTCTGGAAAGAGTTGTTCCAGCTCCTCGAGACTCTGTTCAAGGTTGACCGGTGTCCGCATGTCTTGTCTGAGAAACTCGGTCAGCGCCGGCATGGCAGCAATCGCAATATCGATCTGTTCGTCACTGCCCCGTTCATAGGCCCCGACACTGATCAGATCCCGATTCTGCTGGTAAAGCGAATAGATGTGTTTGAAGGAGCGCGCGGCATCCTGATGACCGGTAGTGGTGATGTCGTTCATCGCCCGGCTGATCGAGGTTTCAATATCGATCGCCGGGTAGTGACCGGCGTCTGCCAGCCTGCGGGACAAGACGATGTGCCCGTCCAGAATGGCCCTGGCGGCGTCTGCAATGGGATCGTTCTGATCGTCACCCTCCGCCAGCACGGTATAAAAGGCCGTGATTGAGCCGCCACCTTTATCGCCATTGCCCGCGCGCTCCACCAGTTGCGGCAGCTTGGCGAACACCGAAGGGGGATAGCCCTTGGTCGCCGGCGGCTCGTGGATCGCCAGGGCGATCTCCCGCTGCGCTTGGGCATAACGGGTCAACGAATCCATCAATAACAGGACTTGTTTACCCTGGTCACGGAAATGTTCCGCGATGCTGGTGGCCAGCATCGCCCCATGCAGACGGCGCAGGGGTGGATTGTCGGCCGGCACTGCGACCACCACCGCCCTTTGCATGCCGTCATCGGCCAAGATATTCTCAACGAACTCTTTGACCTCACGCCCACGTTCGCCGATCAAGCCAACCACGGTCACATCGGCGTTGGTATACTTGGTCATCATCCCGAGCAGCACACTCTTGCCGACCCCGGAGCCGGCGAACAGCCCCAGGCGCTGGCCCCGACCGACACTCAAAAGGGCATTGATCGCCCGAACCCCGACATCCAGGGGTTCCCGGATCGGTGTACGGCTCAATGGATTGAAGGTCTGACCGGTCAGCGGACGGCACTCTTCTGTGTGAATCGGTCCCAAATCATCCAATGGCAATCCGGCACCATCGATGACCCGCCCCAGCAGATGATCGCCTACGACGGCTTCACAGACCCGACCGGTGGGAATCACCCGGGCACCCTGTTCCAAACCGTGGATATCACCGGTCGGCATCAGATAGAGGCTCTCCTCACCAAATCCCACGACCTCCGCCTCGATCTGGGTGCCGTTGCTGTTGAGCACATCACACCGCGCGCCGATCGCCGCCCGACAACCGACCGCCTCCAGGGTCAGTCCGACCATGCGGGTCAGACGTCCCTCCACGACCAGTCCGCGACTGTCACCCAGACGCTTACCGTAGTCTCGGAGACGTTCTGCCCAGACGGACTGACGCTCAGCCAAGGTGGGCACGCTTGGCATGCTCAGTCGCGCTCCTGCCTGGCTTCACTGTCCAATGCCCGGGCACCCGCCAGTAGCGGTGCGATGAGACTGGCGAGACGTGAGTCCAACGTAGCGTCGATCTGCGAGGTCTCCGTGATCACTTTGCAACCGCCCCGACTGATCACCGGGTCTTCCGCCAGTTTCCAGCCGATCTCCGTATCTCCAAGAGCGTAAACCTCTCTGATCAATTCCGCATCGCCCGGATGCACCACCAAACGAACATTCTGCGAGGCGACGGGCAGAATGGACAAGGCCTCACGCACCACGCCGATAATCAGATTGGGATCACTCTTGACCTCCCGCCGCACCAGTTGCTTGACGATGGCAATCACCAGACTCAACAACTCCCTCTCGACCTGGTTGTCCAACTCGCGGAGCGGCTCCGAGAAGATCGCCAAGAGCTGCTCCATTTGCTCCGCATAGTGCCGCATCTCTTGTTGGGACTTGCTCAGCCCCTCTTTATGGCCGAAGCTAAACCCCTCCTCGCGACCCTTTGCATACCCCTCATCGTAGGCCTCCGATTGGATCGCTTCCAACTCCGCAGCCGTCGGCAGGGACTGAGGCGTCGACACCTCCTCGATTCGAGGTGCAGGACGATCAGGGTCGTCCATTACCGGCGGACGCCACTGCTGTACATCCGCACCCTGTCCCGGGAAGATCTTAGACGAACTCATCGCCGCCGCCTCCCAGCATGATCTCACCGGCATCCGCCAAACGCCGCGCAACCTGCAGGATCTCTTTCTGAGCGCCCTCCACATCACTGAGTTTGGCCGGTGCCGCCGCCTCCAGATCATCCTTGAGCATCTCTGCAGCCCGCTTCGACATGTTCTTGAAGATCTTCTCCTTCAGCGCCTCGTCCGCACCCCGCAGGGCCAGCAGGAGCTGTTCAGAGGCCACTTCTCTGAGCAGGGTCTGAATGCCCCGGTCGTCCACGTCGATCAGGTTATCAAAGACGAACATGTTGTCCTGCAACTCCTGGCCCAGGTCCGCATCGGCCTCCAGGATCTCTTCCATGACCTTGCTCTCCACCGCCCCATCCAACAGATTGAGGATCTCCGCTGCGGTCTTCACCCCGCCGAGATTGGAGGACTTGACATTGCTTGCTCCGGAAAACTGCTTCTCCAGGATCTCGTCCAGCTCTTTCAGGGCATTCGGCTGGATGCCGTCCAGGGTCGCGATGCGCATCACCACGTCGGTACGCACCCGTTCCGGGAACTGGGTCAGAACCTGAGCGGCCTGGTCCGACTCCAGAAAGGAGAGTACGATGGCGATGATCTGCGGATGCTCCAGGCGGATCAGCTCGGCAATCGCCCGGGGATCCATCCATTTGAGCTGTTCCAACCCCTTGCTGTTGCGTCCCAGCAGGATGCGATCGATCACGCTCCCCGCCTTGTCCTCACCCAGGGCGCTGGTCAACATGTTGCGGATGTACTCATCGGAACCCAGACCCAGAGCGGTCTGTTTCTCCAGGGTCGCCACGAAGTGGCGCATAACCGCCTCCATTTGGTCGGTGGTGACGTTGGTCAGGCTGGCCATCGACATGCCCACATCCTGCACCTCCTTCGGCCCCATGTGCTTCAACAGTTCGGCCGCATCCTTTTCACCCAACGCCAACATCAGAATGGCGGCGCGCTCCACGCCGCCGATCTGGGCGACGACCGCACCGTCTTGCTCGGCGACCTCAGTGGTGCTGGCGAGTTCGTTATCTGGCATCTTCGGCGATCCATTTCTTGACGACCTGGGCGACCCGCTTGGGGTCTTCCGCGATCATGTTGCGGGCTGCATCCAGGGTCTTTTCGTAACTGCCAGGTCCCGGTAAATGCACGGCCTCTTCACCCTCGAGCCCCAGACCGGGACCGCCGGCCGTGGCTCCCGCCAATTCACCTTCGATCCCTTCCTCGCCGTCAGCCAACACTCCACCGCCGGCAACTCCATCCGCCTCATCACCTTCCGCTACGGTTTGGCTGGTGAGTCTCTGCATGGTCGGTTTGAGCACCCCGAAGATCAATAAGAGGACCAGCAGCACCCCGCCGGCCTGCCTGAGCAGATCCCAGAACCAAGGCTCTTCCCAAAACGCCAATTCAGGTAAGGGCTCGGGAGGTGCCGGAATGAAAAACGACTCGTTGATCACCCGCACACTGTCACCTCGCGACTGACTGAAACCGATGGCCTCTTTCACCAGGTTGGAAATGCGGTCGATCTCTTCGGGCGTGCGCTGGACCGCCTGCGGTCTGCCCTCGGCATCCGGCAGCAGCCGGTCGTTGACTACCACCGCCACGGAGAGACGACGCAGATTGTTGCTGGGCAGGCGGGTGTGACTGATGGTCTTGTCCAGTTCATAGTTGCGAGTGGCTCGCGTACTGGTGTTGAGTGGTGTTCCCTGCCCCGCCTCAGCATTTCCTCCTGTCAGTTCCGGTGCGTTACCAGCGGCAGGCGGTTGGTTGGTCAGCGCCCCGGGTACCCCCTGTATTTCGCTCAGACGGCTCTGTTGTTCATTGATCTGTTCGGAACGCAGGGCGCTGATATCCGGATTGAAGTTCTCACGGGTCTGTTCGGTGACGCTGAAGTCGACCTCTGCGGTGACTTCAGCACGCAGGTTCTCCCGGCCCAGCAAGGGGGCCAGGATGTCCTCGACCCGTTGTTTGAAGTGGTTCTCCAGCTCCTTGGTATATTCGAACTGGCTGCTGCTGAGAACCATCTGCCGCGAATCATCCTTACGGCTCAACAGCCGTCCTTTATGGTCCACCACGGTGACGTTGCTCACATCCAGTTCCGGGACACTGGACGCGACGAGATGGGTGATCGCCTCGACTTGGCCCTTTTCCAACGTACGGCCGGAATAGAGCTTGACCACCACCGAAGCACTGGGCACCTTGCGTTTGCGAATAAAGACCGACTGCTTCGGGGTGGCCAGATGCACCCTGGCTGACTCCACGTTGGCCAGGGTCATGACCGATCGGGCCAATTCACCTTCCAGGGCCCGTTGATAGCGTGCGGTCTCCACCAGGCGGCTGGTGCCGAAACCGCTGTCCTGCTGCAACAGCTCGAAGCCGATAGAGTCGCTGTGCGGTAAACCCTGGCCGGCAAGTTGCATCCGTGCATCCTGCAGATCAGCGCTTGCTACCATGATCGCGCCGGTCGACTGATCGATCCGATAGTCGATGCCGGACTGTTGCAGGGCCTGGGCAATCTCCAATGCGTCCTGCTGACCCAGATTGCCGAACAACAGACTGTAGCTCGGGGTTTGGGACCAGAGCACCACGGCCACGCCAATCGCGACACTCGCGGCGATGCCCACCATGACCGCGATCTGCTTGAACACCGGGTTGTCCTGCAGACGCCGATTCACCTCCAAGGCGTTACTGTTCTCATTGGTCGTTGCAAGCGCCATGATCAAAACCTTATTTGCATGCTGTTATGACTCGTCGGGCATTTCGGATAAGGGGCTACTCGGCCTATATCGGCATATTCATGACATCCTTGTAGGCCTCAACCAGCTTGTTGCGCACCTGCACCATGGCATCGAAGGAGAGGCTGGATTTCTGCACCGCGATCATGACCTGGGACAAATCCACGTCACCCTGCCCGGTTTCCAGTGCCGTAGTCAGTCGTTTTGCTTCCATCTGGGTCTCATTCACCTTGTCGACCGATTGTTTGAGCAGATCGGCGAAGTTCACCTCACCGACCTCCTGGGCCGGTTCGCTGCGGTTTTGCGCCTGGGCCGCCATGACCCGCATCTGGGCAAGCACCTGATTGATATCCATGTTGCTCATGGTCTTCTCCAAAGAACTCGGTTTGTCATCGGTTAATTGAACGCAGATTCCATGCCAGTGGTATTAACCCGGTATGGAAATCCCCTCTTCGCGCATCCTCGCGATCTTGTAACGCAAGGTTCGCTCACTGATGCCGAGCCGTTCAGCGACATCCCTGCGCCCACCCTTGGTCTCATGCAGGGCGTCAATTATCATCTGCTCCTCGACGGATTTGAGATCCTCCGGCAAGCGCCCGGCCTTGGCGGCCGGTTGGGCGGTGGTTGAAACATGCGACGCCAGGGGTTCGGTTTCGAAGTTGAGCAGCTCCACATCGATGGCATCCCCGCTCAACAGGATCAACGCCCGTTGCATCAGATTGTCGAGTTCCCGCACGTTACCGGGCCAGGCGTGAGCCAGCAGCTGTTGCTGGGCCGCCGGCGTGAACCTCGGCACTCGCCGCCCCTGAGTCAGCGACTGCTGCAACAGATAATTGGCCAGCGGCAGGATGTCCCTCGGCCTTTCACGCAGAGGTGGCAGATTCAGGGGAAATACATTCAATCGATAAAACAGGTCTTCCCGGAAGCGGCCTGCAGCGACCTCTTCCCGGAGCTTGCGGTTGGTGGTGGCCAGGACCCGCACATCAAGTTCGATCAGCTTCCGGGAAGACCTGTTTTATCGATTGAATGTATTTCCCCTGAATCTGCCACCTCTGCGTGAAAGGCCGAGGGACATCC
>JASJBU010000018.1 GCA_030066355.1 Gammaproteobacteria bacterium
TTTCGTGGCCAACTCCTTGGTGCGTTTGGCGTTGCCGTCCAGTGGGCCATCGGAGCCCGGCACGGTGGGCACACCGGCTTTCTGCATGGCCTCGATGGCGGCGACCTTGTCACCCATGGTGCGGATGGTCTCCGCCTTGGGTCCGATGAAGACGAAACCGCTTTTCTCGACCCGTTCCGCAAAGTCCGCATTCTCGGACAAAAAGCCGTATCCCGGGTGGATCGCCACTGAATCGGTGACCTCTGCGGCGCTGATGATGGCGGGGATATGCAGGTAGCTCTCAGCCGAAGGCGCCGGGCCGATGCAGACCGATTCATCCGCCAGCAGCACATGCTTGAGATCCCGGTCGGCCTCCGAATGTACGGCCACGGTCTTGATGTCGAGCTCTTTGCAGGCCCGCAGAATACGCAGGGCTATCTCTCCGCGATTGGCGATAACGATCTTGTCTATCATGGTACAGCTCAGTCGATGATAAAGAGAGGTTCGTTGTATTCAACGGGTTGGCCGTTTTCCACCAGGATCTTTTTGATGGTGCCGGCCTTGTCGGATTCTATCTGATTGAGGATTTTCATCGCCTCAATGATACAGAGGGTATCGCCGACGGCGACCTGTTGGCCCTCTTCCACAAAAGACTTGCTACCTGGTGATGGGGAGCGGTAGAAGGTACCGACCATCGGTGATTTGACGGCGTGACCTTGGATCATTTCAGTCTCTGGTACGGCAGGCGCAGGGGCGGGTGTCGGTGCCACCGGGACCGGTTGGGCTGCAACGGGCAGAGAGGCCTGGCGGCTGATGCGCACCGATTCCTCACCTTCGTGGATCTCGATTTCAGCGACGTCTGACTCTTCCAGCAGTTCGATCAGTTTTTTAACTTTACGGATATCCATGTTGTTCAGTCTCTTCAGTTGGGGTGAGCGTCGAGCTGGCGAACGGCGGCCTGCAGGGCAAGTTCGTAACCCTGGGCGCCCAGTCCGGTGATGATGCCGACAGCTTTGTCAGAAAGATAGGAATGGCCGCGAAAGGGTTCGCGGGCATGTACATTCGAGAGATGCAGTTCAATGAAAGGAATGCCGGTTCCCAACAGAGCGTCCCGCAGAGCGACACTGGTATGAGTGAAGGCGGCGGGATTTATCAGGATGTACGCAACACGCTGGTTCATCGCCTCATGAATCCACTCGATGAGTTCGTGTTCGGCATTGCTCTGGCGAAAGATCAATTGGTGACCGCTGGCGTTTGCCAGCTGTTCGAGCTGTGCCTGGATGTCGGCTAAGGTTTCCGTCCCATAATGTTCCGGTTCACGCTGACCCAACAGATTCAGGTTGGGGCCGTTGAGTACCAGAATGGTCGACATTGGCTTAGGTATCCCGGGGTTGAAACTTCGAAATCAAGGTGCAGACGGCGGCTCTCCAAGGAGACAGGAGGATCCAGTCTGTTGCAACTTGAGAATCCTCTGATTCTGCAAGAAGCGCACGAGATTGTCTAGTTTCTCAGCACAATTGCCTAAGATCCAAACACGTTTTCTGAGATTGCCTCATCGATCGATTGCCTGTAAAAGGCCAGGCCTCTGGATTCCCTGCGTGCCGCGGTGAGTTCAGGGGGCATCAGCGTAAAGCGGCTTGTACAAGCGCGGCAAATTCAGCGGCTGGCTTGAAGCCTACGACCCTGAAGCTGCGCCGTTCCTGACCGTCCAGGCCGTAAAACATGATCGCGGGGGGGCCCGGTAAGCCGAAATGTCCCTGTAGCAGGGCCTGATCCACAGCGTCGTTGGCGGTGACGTCCGCCTGCAGGAGAATCGTGTTCTGCAAGGCATTGATGACTTTGGGATCGGTGAAAGTGTATTTCTCCATTTCTTTACAGGTGACGCACCAGTCTGCATAGAAGTCGAGCATTACGGTCTTGCCGCCGGCGCTGGCGGCCTTGACCTCCTGTTGTAGGTCTTCCAGGGATTTGATGCGTTTGAAGACCAGTTCCTGTTCGCCGTGGCCGCCCCCGCCGCCAATCGCCAGTCCGCGCAGGGGTTGCAGGGTGTCCTTGCCGCCTGCTGCGGCGCCGACCAGCATCAGGGCGCCATAGATCAGGAAGACCACCCCCAGACCTTTCCAGAATTTCTGCCAACCGCCGGCCTCGATTTCCAGGTGGCGCAGCGCGCCCATGTAGATTGCCGAGACGATCAGCAGGACGCCCCAGAGGAACAGGGCGATGTCTGCCGGGATGATGCGTTCCAGCAAGATGATGGCCACACCCAGCAGGGCCACCCCGAATACCGCCTTGACCGCATCCATCCAGCTACCGGCGCGGGGCAGTAGTTTGCCCGCGGAAGCGCCAATGGCGAGCAGCGGGGCGCCCATACCCATGCTCAGGGCGAACAGGGCGAGCCCGCCGAGCAGGGCGTCGCCGGTCTGTCCGATATAGATCAGGGCGCCGGCCAGGGGTGGTGCCACACAAGGCCCGACGATGAGTGCGGAGAGAAAACCCATGATCGCCACCCCGATCAGGGTGCCCCCCTCCTGTTTGTTGCTGATCTCGGTGAGTTTACTTTGCAGACTGCTTGGCAACTGCAGGTCATAGAAGCCGAACATGGACAACGCCAGCAGCACGAAGACCCCGGCGAACGCGCTGAGGATCCAGGGATTCTGGAAGGCCGCCTGCAGATTGCCGCCGAACAGTCCCGCCAGGACCCCGGCCAGGGTATAGGTGAGTGCCATGGCCAGCACATAGACCAGTGACAGAATAAAGGCCTTGCGGGTGGTGATGTGTTTGCCCTGGCCGGCGATGATGCCTGAGAGGATTGGGATCATCGGGAAGATGCAGGGAGTGAAGGCGAGCCCCAGTCCCAAGAGGAAAAAAAGTCCGATCACTGCCAGGATGGAACTGCCCGCAAGGGTGGCGGCGATCTCGTCGACCTCGGAAAGGGGTTCTGCAGCGTCCGTCTGTTGGCGACTGGTGGTTGCTTGTGGTATCACCTCGCTGGCCTGTGCTGCCGAGATGCCGGGTAGTGAGAGATTGAACTGCTTGGTGATCGGCGGGTAGCAGATGCCCAATTCGGCACAGCCCTGATAACCCGCCTCCAGGGTAATCGAAGCGGGATCAGTGATACTGCGTAGCAAGGGTAGTTGCAAATCGATCTGCTGATGATAGACCGCTACATCGCCGATGCTGCCGTCCGGTTTGACCGCATCTTTTTTGATCTTCGGTTCGGGTAGTTGGTAGTCTCCAATGGCCACACCGGCGGCATCGATCAGGCGGAGTTCGATCTTGTCATAATACAGGTAGGTGCCGTCAGCGATGTTCCACAGCAAACGCAGTTGGGTGCCGTCCTCAACGACTGCGCTGAGCTGATAGGCCTCATCGGGCGGCAGGATCTGGTCATCGGCATTCCCTGAGAGCGGATCCACTTCGTTTTCCAGGAGACCGGTCAGTGAGCGCGGGGAAGCCACAGGGTCTTGGTCGGGCGAATCGGGCAGAGGCTCCAGGGCCAACAGGATTTCCTGGATGTGTGGCGGGAAACAGATTCCTTGATCTGCGCAACCCTGCGAGCGGGCCTTCAAGCTGATCGTTTCAGGTGAGCCCAGGCTGCGCTGGAGCGGAATCCGAGCGCTGACCCGGTTGCGATAAATGGCTACATCGCCGAAAAATTCGTCGTGTTTGATCTTGGCATCGGGGAGCATTGGATCGCCCAGTTCGATACCCAGGGTCTCGCTTTCGAATCCCAGTTTGTCACGATACATGTAATAGCCGTCGGCAATCTGCCATTCGACAATGAGATGCTTGGCCCCATCGGCTCGGCCTTTGATCTGAAAGGCCTGATCCGGCATCAAAAGATCGTCTTCATCCCAACCTGCCTGTGCATAGAGATTCAGGCTGGTCAGAATTAACAGGAGATATATCAGGACTTTGTTGTGGTGCATTGTTCAACCCAATTGAGGTAACCGTTCAGGCCCTGTTCTACAGGGACTGCAAGAATCTCTGGAAGTTCATAGGGATGCAGTGAGTGGATGAGCGACTCCAACTGCGGGTATTGTGCCCTGGTGGTCTTGATCAAGAGGAGGAGTTCGTCGTTCGACTCGAGTTTTCCTGCCCATCGGTAAAACGATGTGACGGGGACGGTGATGCTGACACAGGCGGCGAGATGCTGTTCCAACAACTGCTGGGCGATTTTCTCTGCGCTCTTCCTGTCCGGAACCGTGCACAGGGTGATGAGCAGTCGTGTGGTCATGGCTGGTGGTTGCTGCGATTGATTCTCTGCAGCGGTAGGTTATTATTTTGCGGTTGGTTCGGGGTTGTGCTCATTCCGCGCAAGGCCTTTTCAATACCGTTTTCTCGTCTTCCAGTTGGCTGTGCCTGCAAGGCGACAGCATGCTCGGTTTCCGCCAACCAGTTTAGTCTCAAGGACTGTGGCAAAGTTTATGAATCTTAATGCAATCTTGCTCGCCATTCTAATCGCTTGTGGATTAATGGCTGTGCTGATGGTGCTGGCTATGGCATTGGACCTGGTATCGGCCAGTGCCCCTCAATTACTGATACTCTTTGCATTGTGGATATTGCCCGGTTATATTGCGGGGCTTCGTGCTCTCCATGCGGGTGCTCTGCACGGTTTGTTGACCGGGTTGCTCGGGATGCTTGTGATTTATACCGGATTCAACGGCTTGTTAACTACCCAGCTGTTAGCGTCGTTTGAACATTTGGCGGCCAAATCCCCCTTAATCTATGTTGTCTTGGCGGGCTTTTGGGCTTCACTAGGTGGTCTGCTGGCCGACATCGTTCGAATGATCCGAGCGAAACGTGCCATAAAAAAGTAGCATTGCACCGAGGTGGATTCAGCGAATCCATGCTACTCAAGACTCCGCAAAAAAACCGTCGCTTGTTCTCGGCAAATAGGCGGCGTATCCTCCTGAGATGAACCCGATTCTTGTCTTTTTACTGATTTTTGTCGGTATCCCACTGATCGAATTGTATTTTTTGATTCAGGTGGGATCTGAGATAGGGGCCTTCCCAACGGTTTTTCTGACCGTATTCACCGCCTTGTTGGGGGGCTGGATGGTCAGGGCGCAAGGCTTCTCGACCATCATGCGTGTCCGGGAGACGATGGACCGTGGGGAGGTGCCTGCTCTCGAAATGATGGAGGGCAGTGTATTGCTGATCTGCGGTGTCATGCTTCTCTTGCCGGGATTCATCACTGATGCGGTGGGATTCATCTTCCTGGTTCCTCCACTACGTCGTTGGTTGCTCAAAGCGGGATTGAAGGGCGCTGGGATCATGCAACCGGCAGCCCCGAGGCAACCTACTAAAACCCAGCAGCATCAGCGGGTCATTGAGGGCGAATTTCATCGCGAAGATGACAAGTAAACGCTATACCCACTCGCCAGGTGTTTCCCTCTGATACTTCCTTCGGTCCGATTGGATCACGAAATTCTCTCGTGATTCTCTATGGTTATGGGGTGATCACCGGTTCAAGATCGCGTTTTTTCGGACGCTAAAAAGTTGACCCAACTTTAAAATTCTTGGTAGAGGGTGGATGCATTCATCTGAGCAGGAGCTCCAGAGTCAGATCATCGCTGACCGCGTAAAATTGTTGTATGGCGGTACTTGGGCTTCCGTGTTCACCCAACTGCTGGTGGCAGCAATTTTCGTCACGATTCAGGTCATGCAGTCTCAACAGGAGAGTCTCGCTCTCTGGTACGGGGCATTGGCTATTTTATTGTTGAGTAGAGGTTTGCTCGAACGCAGATTCGCCGAGCGGAATGTAGAAGCTCGAGATCTGTCTGCCTGGCTGTGGCGATATCGGTTTGGCGTGTTGCTGACCGGTATGGTGTTTGGGAGTGCCAGTTTGTTGTTCTATCCCCAGGATGCGGTGGCCTATCAGGTGTTCACCGTATTGCTGCTTGCGGGCCTGGCTGCTGGTGCACTTGTGGTATTGGTCTCCGATTTTAGCTCCTATGTCATCTACAGCAGTTGCTTGCTCATCCCGGCGATTGGCGTGTCAGCGGCCTCGGGTGATCAGTTACACTTTGGCATTGCCTTACTTGTGACGACCTTTTATCTGTTGTTGATTCGTTCCAGTCATCGCATGAATAGACTGGTGACTTCATCACTCCGTTTGAGATATGAGAATCGGGCACTGCTGGGCAATCTGGAAAAGGAAAAGAATCGTCTCGACAACCGGTTGGGAAGGATCCTCAACGATAGCTCCAATGAGATCTATGTACTGGATGCGGAGTCGCTGAAATGCCTGCAGGTTAATGTCGGCGCGATCCAGAATTTGGGCTATTCCCAGGATGAGCTGGTTGATAAAGGATTGCCTGATATCCTGGTGGATTTCAAGCGTGAAGAATTCGATTCCCTGGTACAGCCGTTATTTGAGGCAACGCTGGAATCGGTGTTCTACAGCGGCGCTCATCAGCGTAAAGACGGCGGCAGATACGAGATAGAGGCGAGAATGCAGTTGTCCACCGAGGAGGAGCCCCCGGTCTTTGTCGCCACGGTGTTGGATATCTCCGACCGAAAGGAGTCGGAGCGAAAATTGATCCAGCAGGCTAATTTCGATCAGCTGACCGCACTTCCCAACCGCTACTACATGCTGTCGCGTATCGACAGTGCCTTTGCACGTGCCAAGCGTGAGAAACGCAAGGTGGCCCTGTTATTTATGGATCTGGACAACTTCAAGACCATCAACGATACGCTGGGTCATAAGGTCGGTGATGAATTGCTGAAGCATGCGGCAAACCGAATTCGTTCGGTCTTGCGCGATTCCGACACCCCGGCTCGCCTAGGTGGCGATGAATTCCTGGTCATGCTGGAGGGGCTCGAGAGTACCGAGCATGCGGAGGTCGTGGCGCGGAAACTCGTTAGTTGCTTCAAGCACCCGTTCGATGTGAACGCACGAGAAGTCTATACCACCACCAGTATCGGGATCAGTGTCTACCCTGATGACGGCGAGTCAGTCGATCTGCTCATGCAGCATGCCGACACAGCGATGTACCAGGCCAAAATGGGCGGTCGCAGTCACTACCGTTACTTTTCACTGAGTATGCGGCAAGCCACGGAAGAACAGATGCTCATGGAGGCTCACTTACGCCGGGCCATGGGCAATGATGAGTTGTATCTGGACTATCAACCGAAGATTGACATTCTCACCGGTCAGATTGTAGGTGCTGAAGCGCTGGTGCGTTGGAACAGCATCGCCTTGGGAAAGGTCTCTCCCAATGTGTTCATCAAGCTGGCCGAGAACATTGGCCTGATCGAGTCGCTCGGTGAGTGGGTCATGCGGACTGCCTGCAAGGAAGCGAAAAAATGGCAGGCCCTGCGCGCTGAACCCATCCATGTCGCGGTCAATGTGTCTTCCCATCAGTTTCGGGTAGGCAGGTTGCTGGAGGAAGTGGATCGAATCCTGTTGACCACGGGATTGGCGGCCGAGGCGTTGGAGCTGGAGATCACTGAAAGCCTGTTGGTGCAGGATACCTCGGAACCCTTGCAGATCCTGCAGGCGCTGCATGCCAGGAACATCAAGCTGGCTCTGGATGATTTTGGTACCGGCTATTCGTCTCTCAGCTATCTCAAACGTTTTCCCCTCAAGGTTCTCAAGATCGATCGTAGTTTTATCCGGGATCTCGGGGTCGATCAAAGTGATGAGGCGCTGGTTGAGGCGATTGTCGCGATGGCGCAGAGTTTACGGTTGGAGGTCGTGGCGGAAGGTGTCGAGAACATGGAACAATTGGAGTTTTTGCGCCAACGTGATGTGCGGCTGGTGCAGGGCTATTTGTTCAGCCCGCCGGTCTCCGCCGATACATTCCTTGCGATGTTGAAAAGCGATACGTCATGGGGAGACCGGGGGTTAGCGGTTAGGGTGTCCTGAGGGACTCGGTCTGGACGCTTAAGGATAGATGTCGGGGATGAATGTCTGGTCGGTAATCGGCGGCCTGACATAGCCGGTGCTGTCCGTTCTGTGCGGCAACTCGATGGGCTCAGGGGTAAGGTCCTCGTAAGGGATCAAGCTCAGTAGATGAGCGATGCAGTTGAGTCTGGCATGCTTCTTGATGTCGGAGTGAACCACCCACCAAGGGCACTGTTTGATATCGGTATGGGCAAACATCTCATCCTTGGCCTTTGAGTATTCCACCCAACGAGAACGAGACTCCAGATCCATCGGGCTCAGTTTCCAGCGCTTGTGAGGTTCTTCCAGACGGCTCTGAAACCGCCGTTCCTGCTCCTCATCCGAGACAGAGAACCAGTATTTGATCACGATGATGCCGGAACGGACCAGCATCCGTTCGAATTCCGGGCAAGAGCGGAGAAATTCCTGATGTTCTTCAGGAGTACAGAACCCCATGACCTTTTCGACCCCAGCGCGGTTGTACCAACTGCGATCGAACAGGACCATCTCGCCGGCTGCAGGCAGATGAGGGACATAGCGCTGGAAATACCACTGAGTTTTCTCACGTTCGGTGGGTGCCGGCAGAGCAACCACCCGGCAGATGCGTGGATTGAGGTGTTGGTTGATGCGTTTTATCACCCCCCCTTTACCGGCGGCGTCACGGCCTTCGAAGAGTACCACAACCTTGAGCTTTTTATGCTTGATCCATTCCTGCAGTTTTACCAGTTCCAGCTGGAGCTTGAACAATTCCTTTTCGTAAACCTCATTCTTGATCTTTTTGACCTTTTTCTTTTCCTTTTTCATCGTCACCGCCTCGTTCAAGTCGTTAAGTGAGAATGTTCGCTGTTTGTTAGGCTAGCACAATTGATGATTCTTGCGACAGGGTTGTCAGGCGCCGGGTCGAGTGCTGTTGGCACAGTTACGCCGGTCAGACCTTGAATTGTTTGACAAGGCCATTGAGTTCACCGGCCTTTTCTGCCATGGAAGTTGAGGCGGCGGAGGTCTGCTCGGCGAGCGCGGCATTCTGCTGAGTCATCTCATCCATCGTGGTGACCGCCTGGTTGATTTGATCGATCCCCGCGTTCTGTTCGGCACTGGCGGCTGCAATTTCGGCGATAATGTCACCAACTTTCTTTACCGCGTTGACTATCTCTTGCAGGGTTTCACCGGATTCATTGACCAACTCAGCACCCATGTGCACCTTGTCCCCCGAATCCTTGATCAGCTCCTTGATCTCCTTGGCGGCTGTGGCGCTGCGCCCCGCCAGGTTGCGCACCTCCGTGGCGACCACTGCGAAGCCGCGACCTTGTTCGCCGGCCCGCGCCGCCTCCACTGAAGCGTTCAGCGCCAGCAAGTTGGTCTGAAAAGCGATCTCATCGATCACGCCAATGATCTCGTTGATCTTACCGCTGGCGGTATTGATGGCGTCCATCGCCTGAACTGCCCGGCTGACCACTTCACCACCTTGTTGCGCCTTGTTACGGGCATTGCTGGCCAGTTGGTTGGCCTGCTGGGCATTGTCTGCATTGTTGCGTACGGTAGCGGTGAGTTGCTCCATCGATGAGGCGGTCTCCTCCAGACTGGAGGCCTGCTGCTCGGTGCGGGCGCTGAGGTTGGTATTGCCCGTGGAGATCTCGTTGGCCGCGGTACGCATCTCGTCCATGGCATCACACAGTTGGGCGAGGATGCCCCGCAGGTTGTTCTGGGTACTGTTTACATTACCTTTCAAGGTATCGAACGAGCCCTCATAGTCATTCTCCACCGCTTGTGTGAGATCGCCCTGGGCCATCGCGCTCAGCACCGTCGACATGTCGTCGAAGATCAACGCCACCTGGTCGATCAGGGCGTTGATGCCCCGGCCGAGCTTATGGAAAAAGCCGAGCTTGCCCGCCAGATCGATGCGTTGTGACAGGTCGCCCTGCTGCGCGGCAGCGACGATCTGTGCCACTTCGGCCTCCACCGCCACCTCGGCGGTGCGGTCAGCCCATTCCACGGCGGTGCCCAGGCGTTCGCCCTTTTCGTTGGTCACCGGATTGGCGACGATGCGCATGGTCCGCTCTCCGACCTTCAGCTCCGATTCATAGCGATTCTCCAGGGTCTCGAGGAGCTGGGCCTGATGCTCGGGGTGCTGGTGAAACGCATCGATGTTGGCGCCGATCAATCCGCTATGCTGGAAGTCCGGCAGGTCTTTTTGGATGTCTTGTTCGGCCCTCTCGAACATCGCCTGAGCCGATTTGTTCATATAGAAGATGTTGCGCTGGTTGTCTGCCATCATGACACTGCTGGAGACGTTGTCGAGGGCCATGCGGATGCGGGAGGCCTCGTCGGCCCGCTGCCGGGTCTGTTCGATGTCCCGTTTGAGGTTGTTGATCATTACCCCCATGGAGCGGCCGAGCTGGCCGATCTCGTCTTTACTGACGATGTCGACCTGTTGATTCAGATCTCCGGCCGCGATGCCGCGGGCGATCTCATTGGCCCGTCTCAGCGGGTGAATCAGGGAACGGCTCAATAGCAGGGCACCCGCTATCGATACCAGCACCGCAAGTAGTAAAACTCCGACGATGAAGTTGCGTGAGAGCGCGATCTCACCGCTGAAATTTTCCGACAAATGACGGATCTCCTGGTTTGCTCGGACGGCATCGCTGCTCAGTTCCTTCACCTTGTGCAGCTCGGAAGACAGGTTTTCAATACTCTCTATCTGGCCACCAATGTTCGAGGTGAAATCATTCATCCTGGTGACTGTCTGAGACAGACTGACCAGGGCCTCGCGGCGAATGTTCTCTTCTATATCCCCCAAGGAGTCAGTGACGTCCTCGAGATTGTCCCGCAGGATCCCGGGCGGTAGGTCATTGACGGATTCGCCGGTTTCTTCACTGAGTTCGATCAGGTTGCCGGAGATCTGTTTGATTTTCCTTTCCAGCACTTTGACCTGCATGTTGGTCTGGTGAATCTTGTCGACTAACGAGTGCATGTCCTGCGATATCCTGGTTAGATGACCGCCTGTTTCGGTAATACTGTCTTCAGTGGTGCGGGAGTTACCGACTCCCGTTTTGGATTTTTGGACAACCACGGAAAAGCCGCCATGCAGACTGTCGAAGGAAAACAAAGCCAGGGTGAGAACTGCGATCAGGAGCAGGCTGAGAAATATGCCTCCCCCCAGTAGTTTCATTCTAATGCTCATCGATAACCTCATCCGTCATCAAGTCGGTGCTCAATTCGTTCCAGAGCTTCGGATCAAAAGTCGGCGGTACGTGGCAAGGATGCCTGGCGAAAACCTACTGTTACGGTGATTTGGCCGCTTCTTTTTCATACATGCCGACGGCCTTGTTCATCTCTCGGAGCAGCGGCAGGTTGGTCTTGGCCAGTACCTCGATTTTTCCTGTGAGAATCTCCTTGGTTTTATAGTCTGAGCCGTACTCGACGATCGGTTTGAACTGGGTCCAGAGTCTGTTGACCACACTCAGTTGATCACGGATGTGTTGGGGGTCGGTGCCTGGTAGCCCTAGGGTGTCATCACCATCGAGTAGGCCCTTCAAGGTTCGCTCGAAAAGGCTGTAGGTTTCCAACAGGGCCAGTTTGTTGTCTTCCCGTTCGTGTCCGTATGCGACGAGGAGAAACTCTTTGCTCATTTTCTGCGTGAGCATCCGTTGTTTACCCGCAAGATTGATGGTGGCGGCGAGTCCAGGGGCCGCCTTGAGTCCGCCTTTTTTTGCGTCCTTTTCATACAGGCCGACGGCCTTGTTCATCTGTTTGAGCAGCGGCAGGTTGATCCTGGCTACCAAGGCGACCTGTTCATTGGTGACCGTCTTGCTGTCCAGGATCTGTTTGACCACAGGGTAAAAGTCTGTCCAGATCGCATCGATCTTGTCCAGCTGTCGCAGGATACGGCCGCTCGAGGTCGGGGGTAGGCGTAGTTCCTTGCTACCATCCCGTAATCCCTTCAAGGTCTTGTCAAAGAGCGCGGATGTCTTGGTCAGGTTGGTCAGGTTTTTCTGCTTATCCACATCCAGGGCAATCAACAGGATTTCTTTGCTCATTTTTTGTGTGAGCATGCGTTGTTTTCCAGACAGGTTCAGTACCACGCCGTACTCTGCTGAACTGGGGCCCTCTGCAATTACAGGCGTGGGTGCAAGCAGCAGCATTGAGAGAAAGACAATGATAAATCCTGTGTGAAAAGTGAGTTTATGCCGCTGGGTGATACGCATATGACCGGGGCTCCTGTGTGAAATCGAAACGGACAGTTGTGGTGACTTTCAGGTGATGTACTGAACACTCACTGCATGGCGGCAGTGTCTGAAATGACTTTAATGTCTAATCCGCCAGCGATGGGGAATTTCTTCACGAAACTGTGTGGGCTGTTCGAGCTGCTCTGCAAGGCTTGGTTAATCATGCAAATCCGGCAGCTTGCCCTTGACTCTTGACATTTTGTCCCTATTATTAGCACTCAAATTTGGTGAGTGCTAACAGACTCACGGGGTTTTATTCGAGACATTTAAATAAGTAATCAGGAGAAATCAGTAGATGAATATTCGTCCGCTGCACGATCGTGTGATTGTTCGTCGTATGGAAGAAGAGCGCACCAGCCCAGGTGGGATAGTGCTCCCCGATGCTGCAACTGAGAAGCCGGTGCAGGGTGAGATCCTGGCTGTCGGCAACGGCAAGGTCAACGAAAAAGGCGAGGTCCGCCCGCTGGATGTGAAGGTCGGTGACAAAGTGCTGTTTGGTAAGTACTCAGGTACCGAAGTCAAAGTTGGCGGTGAAGAGGTCCTCGTGATGCGCGAAGAAGACATCATGGGCGTCATAGAGGGCTGAACCGAGCACTGATAACGGGATCAGCAGCAGGCAGTTGCTGTTGATAGGCGATTTTCTCTCATTCCTAAGGAATTTATTCAATGACTGCAAAAGAAGTTAAGTTTTCCGATGACGCCCGCACACGCATGATCGCGGGCGTGAATATCCTGGCCAATGCCGTAAAGGTGACCCTCGGACCCAAGGGGCGCAACGTCGTGCTGGAGAAATCCTTTGGCGCACCCACTGTCACCAAGGATGGCGTCTCCGTCGCCAAAGAGATCGAATTGGCGGACAAATTTGAGAACATGGGCGCGCAGATGGTCAAAGAGGTCTCGTCTCAGACCTCGGATGTAGCCGGTGACGGTACCACCACGGCCACCGTGTTGGCGCAGGCCATGGTGCGCGAGGGCCTGAAGGCGGTGGCCGCCGGTATGAACCCGATGGATCTGAAGCGCGGTATCGATAAGGCGGTGGTTGCGACTGTCGAAGAGCTGAAGAAGATCTCCCGGCCCTGCTCCGACGACAAGGAGATCGCCCAGGTCGGTACCATCTCGGCCAACTCTGATGAGAGCATCGGCAACATCATCGCCGAGGCGATGCAAAAGGTGGGCAAGGAAGGCGTCATCACCGTGGAAGAGGGTTCCGCGCTGGAAAACGAGCTGGATGTGGTCGAAGGCATGCAGTTCGACCGTGGCTATCTCTCACCCTATTTCGTGAACAATCAGCAGAACATGTCTGCCGAACTGGAAGACCCCTATGTGCTGCTGCACGACAAGAAGATCTCCAACATCCGTGATCTGCTGCCCGTGCTCGAGGCGGTGGCCAAGGGTGGCAAACCCCTGCTGATCATCGCCGAGGACGTCGAGGGCGAGGCCCTGGCCACCCTGGTGGTCAACAACCTGCGCGGCATAGTCAAGGTTGCGGCAGTCAAGGCCCCAGGATTCGGCGACCGCCGCAAGGCCATGCTGCAGGACATCGCGATTCTGACCGGTGCCACCGTGATCTCCGAAGAGGTGGGCCTGTCCCTGGAGAAAGCCGGTCTGCAGGAGCTGGGTACGGCAAAGAAGATCATCATCACCAAGGAAGAGACCACCGTCATCGACGGCGCCGGCGCCGAGAACGATATCAAGGCACGGGTCGAGCAGATCCGTGCGCAGATCGAAGAGACCTCTTCCGACTACGACCGTGAAAAGCTGCAGGAGCGGGTGGCCAAGCTGGCCGGCGGTGTGGCGGTGATCAAGGTCGGTGCCGCCACCGAAGTGGAGATGAAAGAGAAGAAAGCCCGAGTCGAAGACGCTCTGCATGCGACCCGTGCTGCAGTGGAAGAAGGTGTGGTGCCCGGCGGTGGCGTGGCTCTGGTGCGTGCCTTGCAGGCGCTGGGTGATCTCAAGGGTGACAATCACGACCAGGACGTGGGCATCACCATCGGCCGTCGCTCCATGGAGGAGCCACTGCGCCAGATCGTTGCCAACGCCGGTGGCGAGGCATCGGTGGTGCTGAACAAGGTGGAAGAAGGCACCGGTAACTACGGTTTCAATGCCGCCACCGATGAGTACGGCGACATGGTCGAGATGGGTATACTGGATCCCACCAAAGTGACCCGTTCTGCCTTGCAGAATGCGTCTTCCGTGGCCGGTCTGATGATCACCACCGAGTGTATGGTGGCGGAAGAGGCGAAGGAAGAGCCTCCGGCCCCACCAATGGGCGGCGACATGGGCGGCATGGGCGGCATGGGCGGCATGATGTAGTCCCGTCAACCCGGTCCGCTCGCTTGCTGAAAACCCCGCACCTCCAACAGGTGTGGGGTTTTTTCGTTCAGGACCGAAGTCAGCAGATCCCTGAGAGGTTGTCGAGATATGCGTGATCGAGAGGCTTGGCAATCCTCTCAATTTATATCTACACAGGTCGCTATCAAGCTGTAGCTGAATGCTCCTCGCCGGAGTATCGGTTGCAATCGCCTATCTGTGCAGAACAGGAGGTCGTTCTTAGCTACAAGGAGAAGCTGCATGTTTCGTAATTTCACCATCTCACTGCGGTTCATCGTAACCACCGTGGTCTCTGTGATTCTCATCCTGTCCCTGACCCTGCTGACTGCCTACCAGCGCATGAGTGACATCCTCTATTCGGCAGAAGAGTTGGAGATGAACGAAATCTTCGAAAACATCATGTCGCTGGTCAAAGCCGAAGGGCGTCTCGCTCAGTCGATGAGTGCCTTGGTGGCCGGTATGCCTCAGGTGCAGGCGGCCTTCGATGCCGGTGATCGGGAGGCCTTGCAGGCATTCTTCGCAGCAGGCTTCCCACTGATGAAAGAAAAGTACGGAGTGCGACAGTTTCAGTTTCACACGCCTCCTGCCACATCATTTTTACGCGTCCACAAGTGGGAGAAATTTGGCGATGATCTGTCCTCGTTCCGACAGACCGTGGTCGAAACCAATCGTGCCAGAGCGCCCGTCAGTGGGCTGGAAGTCGGTGTCGCCGGCCTCGGGGTGCGTGGCGTATCGCCGGTCATCCATGCCGGGCGACACCTCGGATCGGTCGAGTTCGGTATGTCGTTCGGGCAAAGCTTTTTCGATGTCTTCTCCAAGGAGCATGGTGTGGACCTCGTGCTCTACATCGACCGTAACGGCGCCATGGAACCCTTTGCCTCGACCTTGGAAGATGTTCAGTTGCTCGACACTGCACAGTTGAGAAGCATTATGCAATCCTCATCCCTGTTCATGCGTACAGAATTCCGGGGTACGCCGGTTGCAGTGTTTGCCGAAGAGGTCAAGGATTTTTCCGGCAAGCCCATCGGCGTGTTAATGGTTGCCAAAGACCGTTCCAGCTATGCCGAGGCATTTTTTGATTTGGCGATCTGGATCCTTTTATTGGGTCTGGTTGCAGTGGGAATCACTGCGCTAGTGGTGTGGCTGATCAGTCGCAGTGTGTCGCAACCCATCAAGCAGGCGGCCCTGGCGATGGAGGGCATAGCCTCATTGGGAGGAGACCTTTCGGTGCGCATGGAGGTGACGGGTAAAGATGAGATAGCCAGGCTGTCGGCCGCCTACAACCGTTTTGCAGATAAAACCGAAAGCATGGTCAAGCAGGTCACGCGAACCGTAACGGATATGGATATGCGAGTATCCGAGCTGTCGAACTTGGCCGAACAGACCAATGCGGGGGTCAACAATCAGCATCAGCAAACCACTCAAGTCGCCACCGCGGTGACCGAGATGTCGGCAACCGTCCGTGAAGTCGCGGAGAACAGCACGCATACCGCGGAAGCGGCGAATCGCGCGGATCAGCAGGCGAATGCCGGTCGCAGTGTGGTGCGCACCTCGGTGGAGAGTATCAATAAATTGGCCACCGAGGTGGGGGAGGCGGCCGGTATGGTGCGGCAAGTGGAGGAAGACAGTGAGCGTATCGGTTCGGTACTGGGTGTGATCCGGGGGATTGCGGATCAAACCAATCTGTTGGCCCTGAATGCGGCCATCGAGGCCGCCCGTGCGGGTGAGCAAGGGCGGGGATTTGCCGTGGTGGCGGATGAGGTGCGGACCCTGGCGCAGCGGACTCAGGACTCCACCGAGGAGATACAGGAAATGATCGAGAGTCTGCAGCGGGGGGTGAACGGCACGGTGAGTATCATGGCGGTGGGTCAGCAACAGGCGGCGGAGAGTGTCGAGCAAGCCAACCAGGCGTTGCTCTCCCTGGATGAAATCACCCAGGCAGTGGACAGCATCAGCAGCATGAGCGCACAGATCGCCACGGCAGCGGAAGAACAGAGTGCGGTCGTGGAGGATATCAACCAGAGTGTATCGGAAATCACCCTGGTGGCGGACAAGACTGCCTCCGATTCGGCGAAGAGCGCGGAGTCGAGTGGCTCGATGGCGGAAAATATCGAGCAATTGATCGAGATGCTGAGTCATTTTCGTACTGATGACAGCCATGGACTGGAATTGATGCGCGCCAAGTCGGCGCATCTGATGTGGAAGACCAAGGTGCGCGGCTTTCTCGATGGCCGGGTGTCACTGGATGAGCGCAGTGCCTTTTCACATCATCACTGCGGTCTCGGGCAGTGGATGGATGCGGTGGGACGCATAGAGTTTAAGCATATCCCGGAAATGAGTGAGATCGAGGCCCCGCATCGCGAATTACACGAGACGATAAAGCGTATCCATGACTTGAAGCAGCAGGGCAGGATCGACCAGGCGGAGCGTGAGTATGAAAAGATCGGAACCCTTTCACAGAAAATCGTCACCTTGATCGGGGAGATCGATCGAAAGATCCATTGAGCCGCCGTCTCCCCCTGTTAGAAGTCTGCAGGGCGG
Source organism: Gammaproteobacteria bacterium (assembly GCA_030066355.1). Lineage (GTDB taxonomy): Bacteria > Pseudomonadota > Gammaproteobacteria > Chromatiales > Chromatiaceae > JASJBU01. The sequence continues at coordinate 16,969 of JASJBU010000018.1, forward strand.
TTTTATCGCCGGAGACTTCAGGGGATAATGCTGTGTTGATTAATTTGCGTGATGCACAGTTCGGAGGGCTTCATGTCGCTGACATCCAAGGTTGAGGCGTTGTGGTCGGATTGGTGTGAGCGGGCCCAGTCAGCTGGAGTCAAACCGCCGTCACAGTCTGCTCTCGCGACCCTCGAGTTGCCGCGGGTTTGGGAGGCCAGCAATTATGTGGTGCAATCCTGCAGCCGCGACCTCGATTTGCTGCCCAGGCTGCTGGAAACCCGGCACCTGTCCACCGCCTACCGGGCTGGGGACATGGCGGAACAGTTGGCCGTCTGGTTGGCGGAGGTAGCTGATGAGGCCGACCTGGCCAAGCGACTGCGACGTTTCCGGCGATATCAGATGGTCCGCATCATCTGGCGCGACCTCGCCACTTGGGCACCCCTCGCCGAGACCCTGGAAGACCTCTCCGAACTCGCCGATGTGACGATCGGGCAAGCCCTCGACCGCCTGTATGCCTGGACCTGCGATGAACTGGGTACACCGCGCAATTCACAAGGCGAGGCACAAGGCCTGGTGGTCATCGGTATGGGCAAGCTGGGGGCGAGGGAGCTCAACCTCTCCTCCGATATCGATCTCATCTTCGCCTACCCCGAGGCGGGTTCCACCGATGGTGTGCGCGCCAAGACCAATGAGCAGTTCTTCATCCGTCTCAGTCAGCGACTGGTGCAGGCCCTGGACAACGTCAATCCGGAGGGTTTCGTATTTCGGGTCGATACGCGCCTGCGTCCGTTCGGCAATGCCGGGCCTCTGGCCATGAGTTTCGATGCCATGGAGAGTTACTACGAGTCCCAGGCCAGGGAGTGGGAGCGCTATGCCATGATCAAGGCGCGGGTGGTGGCCGGCGAGACCAAGTCGGGGGCACAGCTGATGCATATGCTGCGCCCCTTCGTCTACCGGCGCTATCTGGATTTCGGTGCCATCGAGTCCCTGCGGGACATGAAGCTGATGATCAGCAAGGAGCTGCACAAGAAGGGCATGGCTGCCAACGTCAAACTCGGACCCGGTGGAATCCGCGAGATCGAGTTCATCGGCCAGGCCTTCCAGCTGATTCGCGGCGGACGTGACAAGGCGCTGCAGATCCGCCCCATCCTGCCTGTCCTGTCGATCCTGGAGGAGCGCGGGATTCTGCCCGAGTTTGTACTGCGGGAGCTTACCCAAGCTTACGAATTTCTGCGTCTGGTGGAGAACCGCATCCAGGCCTGGGCGGACAAGCAGACCCATCTGCTGCCGGCTGACGATGATGGCCGGCTGAGGTTGGCCAGGTCCATGGGCTTCAGCGATTGGCAGGGGTTTGTGGCGGTCCTGGAGGAACACCGGCAAAACGTGCAGAACCATTTTGATATGTTGTTTGCCGCGCCACAGGCCGTTGGCGATCAAGAGGTCCAGCAGTTGACGGCGGTCTGGCAGGATAGCCTGGACCGGGACGATGCACTGGAGGCCCTGTACAATGCAGGATTCAGTGATGCGGCGGATGTGCTTCGACAACTGGAGCGGTTCCGCGCTAGCCATGCCTGTCGCGCGTTGGGGACCAAGGGGCGGGAGCGGCTCAATCAATTGATGCCGATGTTGCTGGAAGCGGTCAGTCAGGTGGAGAGTGGCGAGCATGCACGCACCAGTCTCTCCGGTGCAGGCGCGAGAGACAGCCAGGCATTGATCCGGGTGCTGGATCTGCTGGAGTCGATCGCCCGGCGCACGGCCTATATCGCCCTGTTGGTGGAGAATCCCATCGCCCTGTCACAGCTGGTGCGACTGAGCAGTATGAGCCCTTGGATCTCCCGGTTGTTGACCCGGCATCCGATCCTCTTGGACGAGCTGCTCGATCCGCGCCGGCTCTACTCACCTTTGCAACGCAGTGAGCTGGAACGTGAACTCGATACCCAGATGAGGGGGCTGGCCGAGGATGACCTGGAAAACCAGATGGAAGGGTTGCGCCTGTTTGCCCAAAGCAATCTGCTGCGCGTCGCGGCGGCGGACATCACCGAGCAGATCCCATTGATGGTGGTGAGTGACTATCTCACGGAGATCGCCGAGACGGTCATTACTCAGGTGATACGCCTGGCATGGCGGGAAGTGAGTCGCCGACATGGTCGACCCCCTGGTTTGGAGGAGGGAGAGACGGGGCTGGCGGTAGTCGGCTACGGAAAGTTGGGGGGTATCGAGCTGGGTTATGGCTCGGATCTGGATATGGTGTTTCTCCACGGCATCGACAACCCGTTCGCCACCACTGATGGGGAGAAACCGATCGCAGTGGATGTCTTTTATGCGCGGATGGCCCAGCGCATGATCCATCTGTTCACAACCCGGACGCCCTCGGGCATCTTGTACGAGGTGGACATGCGGCTACGCCCCAACGGCAACTCCGGCATGATGGTCAGTTCTATGCAGGCCTTCGAGAGCTATCAGACGCAGAATGCCTGGACCTGGGAGCATCAGGCCCTGGTCAGGGCGCGCGTGGTGGGGGGGGATGCCCGGGTGGATGCCCGATTCGAGGCGGTGCGTCGTGAAATCCTCGCTGCCAACCGTGATCCGCAAACGCTGCGTACCGAAGTGGTGAAGATGCGCGAGAAGATGCGCGCCAGTCTGGACAAGAGCAAGCCGGGTGAATTTGATCTGAAGCAGGGGGTTGGCGGTATCGTAGATATTGAATTTATGGTTCAATACTGGGTTTTGCGCTGGGCGTTTGAACAGCCCGATCTGTTGGGTTGGACCGATAACATCAGGCTGCTGGAAACTCTATCGAAGCTAGGTCTGTTGACCGGCGATATCGCCGAGCGGCTGATGGAGGCTTACCGGTCCTTACGGGCGGCATACCACCGGAGCGCCCTGCAGGATCGACCGGCGCTGTTGGATGATCAATTGCTGATCGATGAACGAAATCTGGTCAGGGGCTTCTGGCGCGAGGTCATGGAAGAGCACTGAGTGGCTAGACGCCCCTTCAATGAACCAATGTAGATAGACGAGAGACAGACCGATGATAGCGACTATGGCGGATCGTGACGGGGTGATCTGGCTGGACGGTGAGATGGTGCCCTGGCGCGAGGCGAAGACCCATGTGCTCACCCACACCCTGCATTACGGCATGGGCGTATTCGAGGGGGTCCGT
>JASJBU010000055.1 GCA_030066355.1 Gammaproteobacteria bacterium
AACTGGTGGTATGACTATCGCATCAGTTATGTCGATACCTCGAATTTCTCCGACTATCGCACCCTCTACTATAAGAACGGACAATTGATCAAGGTGATCGATCGTGACTGGGGACGCATCAATACGGATGCGGAGGGCGATCCCCGCGCGCTGTTCTGGAAATACTGGTACGGATTGGACGTCAAGACAGGCAGGGAGAGCTGGGCGGTGATCCCGCAGAAAGTGGTGGAATTCAACAGTAACCGGAAGAACAGCTTCTGGACCGAAAAGACCCTGCGCAAGATCAAGCGTTGAGCAGATTCCCGGGGTCGTAAATCGAGTCTAGGTGTCTTCAGCGCATCATCTTGACCGGCTGGGGCCAGGTGCCGTTTCACAGATCATCGGGTCGGCGATTTCAATGCCAACCGGAAACTCGTAGAGGTATTGGCTGATATCGAGAACCGGTTGCCCACTGACAATCCCCTGCGCTAGCGCAGTACATTATCTGGCGTACCTCGATCTTCAGCGCAGGAGGCCTTACTCACTTGGCAAGAGCATTACCTCGTCATTCTCCAGGGAGAGACCGACCAGAGACAAGCGGGGTAGGGTGGGTTAGACGCTCGCCTGCTGTATGGTGTGAGTAGACTTTCCAGACGCTGCCGTTCTGATAGCCTGAATGGCAAAATCGTCCTTTCTGATAAAATGTCAGATCTACGAAATTTTCGAGAAAAAATACATAGCTTACAGAAATTAAGATAAAAAAATTGAATCACTTTCCTGTTGTATGGTGATTTCAGGCAACCCTGCCAGACAATGAGGCATCTATCTCCCTCAACACAGCCCCCTGCGATTACACGCGATGCCTTGTGAACAACGATAAACTTCAAACTGGTCACAATAAAATATCTTAAAAAGATAATGTAACTAACAGAAATTATTTATATTTATTAGATAATTATTTGACTGATTTCGCTGCCTTTAATGGGAATGTTGTGATTTTTTGCCCCCTAATGATTCGGGGCCGTACTCCCGGTTTACCGCGAACGATTCGCACCTGCAATTGCACATGAATCTCTAACTAAACAGGAGATCGATCGATGAAAAAGGCAATGCTTTTCAAAACCCTTTCCCGTCTGGCTCTGACCGTTGGTCTGATGTCGGCAAGGCTCAGCTATGCCGCCCACCACATGCAGGGCATGGGCGGCATGGGCGGCATGTCGGGTATGAGCGGGATGGCCGGTATGAGCGGCATGGGGGGTATGCAATAAGCTCGCGATGACACCATCAAACCTTCAGACTACATGAAGGCCTCACAGGATTGGCCTGCACACAACCCGTGGATGCCGAATAAAACCACCAAAGGCTGAATAATCCCCTAGTTTCGGAGTTGCGATCTTTGTGCGTCTAGGTCAAAGTTCGTCGCAGTCAACATCACATCGGCCCAGAAACATGCACGACCACAGGGACCAAGCTCCGAAGCAAATACGCAACAACAAGGCCGGTCTGCTGCAACGCCTGACTGAGCTGCTGCCCGGTGATGCCCTGCTGCATGAGGCGGAGGATCTGCGCCCCTACGAGTGCGACGGGCTCTCCGCCTACCGCAAGCTGCCGATGCTGGTGGCGTTGCCCAGCACCATCGAGCAGGTGCAGGCGATCCTGCGCCTCTGTCACGAGCTGCAGGTCCCGGTGGTGGCCCGGGGGGCGGGCACCGGCCTGTCCGGCGGTGCGTTGCCCCACGAGCAGGGGGTGCTGCTGAGCCTGGCCAAATTCAATCGCATCCTCGAGCTCAATCCGCAGCGACGCACCGCCCGGGTGCAGCCCGGGGTACGCAATCTGGCCATTTCCCAGGCGGCGGACCCGCACGGGCTCTACTACGCCCCCGACCCGTCCTCTCAGATCGCCTGCACCATCGGCGGCAATGTAGCGGAGAACTCCGGGGGTGTGCATTGTCTGAAATATGGTCTGACCGTACACAATATCCAGTCCCTCAAGCTGGTGACCATCGACGGTGAGCTGCTGCAGATCGGCGGTGCGGGATTGGACGCCCCCGGCTATGATCTGCTGGCCCTGATGACCGGTTCCGAGGGCATGCTCGGGGTGATCGTCGAGATCACCGTGAAACTGCTGGCCAAGCCGCAACGCGCCCAGGTGCTGCTCGCCGCCTTCAACAACGTGGTCAAGGCGGGAGCGGCGGTGGGCGACATCATCTCCGCCGGCATCATCCCCGCCGGGCTGGAGATGATGGACCGCCTGGCGATCCGGGCGGCTGAGGACTTCGTGCACGCCGGTTATCCGCTGGACGCCGAGGCGATCCTGCTTTGTGAGCTGGACGGCACCAACGAGGAGGTCTCGGAGCACATCCTCAAGGTGCGCGAGATCCTCAACCAGGCCGGTGCCACCGAAGTACGCACCGCCAAGGACGAGGCCGAACGCCTGACTTTCTGGAAGGGCCGCAAGGCGGCCTTTCCGGCCGTCGGCCGCCTGGCCCCCGACTACTACTGCATGGACGGCACCATTCCGCGCAAACGTCTGCCGGAGGTGCTGGCAGCCACCACCGAGTTATCCAAACAGTACAAGCTGCCGGTGGCCAACGTCTTCCACGCGGGGGACGGCAACCTGCATCCGTTGATCCTCTACGATGCGAACCAACCTGGCGAGCTGGAGCGCACCGAGGAGTTCGGCGGCAAGATCCTCGAGCTCTGCGTCGAGGTGGGCGGCACCATCACCGGCGAGCACGGAGTGGGTATGGAGAAGATCAATCAGATGTGCGTACAGTTCAACTCACTTGAATTGACCCAGTTCCATGCGGTCAAGGCTGCCTTCGATCCCTTGGGTCTGCTCAACCCGGGCAAGGCGGTGCCGACCCTGCATCGTTGCGCGGAGTTCGGCGCCATGCATGTGCATCACGGCGAACTGCCGTTTCCCGAGCTGGAGCGTTTTTAGGATGAGTGAGCAGGATCAGGACAACCGCGCCGCATTACTGGGGCAGGTCGAGCGGGCCAAGGCAACCGGCACACCATTGTGTATCCGTGGCGGCGGCAGCAAAGACTTCTACGGCCGGCAGCCGGTCGGTGAGCTGCTGGATGTGAGCCAGCACCAGGGCATCGTCAATTATGAGCCCACCGAACTGGTGATCACTGCCCGGGCCGGCACACCCCTACGGGTCATAGATCAGGCCTTGACCGCTGAAAACCAGATGCTGCCCTTCGAACCGCCTCATTTCGGTGAGACAGCCACCCTGGGCGGTACCATCGCCTGCAACCTTTCCGGCCCGCGTCGGCCCTATGCCGGGGCGGCAAGGGACTTCGTGCTGGGCAGCCAGGTGCTCAACGGCAAGGCCGAGATTCTCCACTTCGGCGGTGAGGTGATGAAGAACGTGGCCGGCTACGACGTCTCGCGACTGATGTGCGGAGCCCTCGGTACCCTGGGTGTCTTGCTGGAGGTCTCACTCAAGGTGCTGCCCAGGCTGGAGCACGAAGTCAGCCTGACTTTTGAGCTCGGTCTCGAAGAGGCCCTGGAAAACCTCCATACATGGGGCCAGCGGCCCTATCCGATCACCGCCACCTGCTATGACGGGGACCAGCTGAGAGTGCGCCTGGGTGGAGAGGAGCAGGCGGTGCGCGCCGCGCACAAGCGCATCGGCGGTGATGCTCTGGCCGAGGGCGCGGTCTTCTGGGGCAAGCTGCGGGAACAGCAACACGGCTTCTTCGGCTCCAGCAAGCCCTTGTGGCGAATCTCCCTGGCCTCGGATGCCGCACCGCTGGATCTCGAGGGCAAATGGCTCTACGAGTGGGGCGGTGCCCAGCGCTGGTTGGCGAGTGAAAGCGAGCCGACAATCATTCGCGAGGCGATGGCCAAAGCGGGCGGTCATGCCACTCTGTTTCGCAATGGTGATCGAACCCAGGTCTTCCAGCCCCTGCCGGAAGGCCTGCTGGCGATTCATCGGCGGCTGAAAACCGCCTTCGATCCCCAAGGTCTCTTCAATCCCGGTCGCATGTACGAGGGACTCTAATGCAGACTCAGATCAGCGCGAGTTTCCTGCAGACACCCCAGGGCCAGGAGGCGGACCGGATCCTGCGCGCCTGTGTGCACTGCGGTTTCTGCACCGCCACCTGTCCGACCTATCAGTTGCTCGGTGATGAACTGGACGGTCCCCGGGGACGCATCTACCTGATCAAGCAGCTGTTGGAAGGTCATGGAGTCAGCACCAAGACCCAGCGTCACCTGGACCGCTGCCTGACCTGCCGGGCCTGCGAGACCACCTGTCCCTCCGGTGTGCAGTATGCCCGCCTCGCTGATATTGGTCGGGAACTGGTCGAACGCAGGGTGCCACGGCCCCGAGTGGCAGTGCTGCAGCGCTGGGCCTTGCGCAAGATCTTGCCTTATCCGGCGCGGATCGCGCCCCTGCTCAAGCTGGGTCAACTGCTCAGACCCCTGCTGCCCGCCGCGCTTGCCCGGCAGGTACCGCAGTTGCAGCGGCAGACCAGGCCACGTGCCAACAGTAAGCTGTCGCGCCAGATGTTGGTGCTGGAGGGATGTGTGCAGAGCCTGGCCACCCCTGCGACCAACGGGGCGACCAGCCGGGTGTTGGAAAAGCTCGGCGTGCAACTGATCAGCGCCGCTGGGGCGGGTTGTTGCGGTGCAGTCAGCCATCACCTCTCAGCCCCGCAGGAGGGTCTCGATTTCATGCGGCGCAACATCGACGCCTGGTGGCCGCATCTCGAGGCCGGTGCCGAGGCGATCGTCATCAGCGCCAGTGGCTGCGGTTCGGTGGTCAAGGAGTACGGCCATCTGCTGAAGGATGATCCGGTCTATGCCGAGAAGGCGGACCGGGTAGCGGCAATGGCCAAAGACCTCAGTGAGGTGCTGCGGAACGAGCGCCTGCCCTGGGATCGCATACGGCCCGGACAAAAGAAGATTGCCTTTCACAGCTCCTGTACTCTGCAGCATGGCCAGAAGCTGGATGGGGTGGTGGAGGGGATACTCCGCCAGGCGGGTTTCAACCTGTCCCCGGTGGCCGACGCCCATCTGTGTTGCGGTTCCGCCGGGACTTATTCGATTCTGCAGGCCGAGCTGTCACAACGCCTGTTGAGCAACAAGCTGCTGGCCCTGCAGGCCGGTGAGCCGGACCTCATCGCTACGGCCAATGTGGGTTGTCAGCTGCATCTGGCCAGCCGCGCCGATCGACCGGTGAAGCACTGGATCGAACTGTTGGACGAGGCGCTCGACTGAGCGCAGTTTCACCGGACAGGATCAGCGAGACCACTCTGCTTCGGCGATATCGTCAGCTGGGCCTGACTCGTATTACCTGAGGCGCGGTCGAACGACGCCGGCGGCGAGCGGGTTGACCGCGATGGCCGCGGCTGACGGCTCCGTGGATCAACCAGCAAAATAACCGAGACGTTCTGAGATGCGTTCGGCGGCCGCCATGACCAGGGGTATCCAGTCATCGCTGCGCCGTTCGAGCGGGGCGGAGACCGACAGGCCGCCGACCACGGCGCCGGTATTGTCGTGGATCACCGTACCGATACAGCCGACTCCTTCCTCCGCCTCTTCGTTGTCCAGGGCATAGCGATCCTCACTGACCGTATGTACTTCATCCAGTAACGCCGTCACCGAAGTGATCGTATGCGGGGTAAAGGCGGCCAGGCCGGTGCGCTGCGCGTAGGCGAGCACGAAGTCGTCCCCCAGTTCACCGAGCATCAGTTTGCCCACCGCGGTGACATGCAAGGGTGCACGGCTGCCCACCACCTGATCCACCCGCATCATGCGGCGGGCGCTGACCCGTTCCACATAGATCACCTCGTCGCCTTCGCGCACCGTCAGATTGATCGTTTCGCCAAGTTGGTCGCGCAACTCCCGCATGATATCCAACGCTTCCTTACGGATGTCAATGCCACGCCGGACTCGCCCGGCGAGTTTGAGTAATTTTCGGCCCAATTGATAGTGACCGGCGCTGTCCCGCGCCACATAACCGACCTCACCCAGAGAGGCCAGGATGCGAAAAGCGGTGGAGGGATGTAGTTGGGTTTCTGCCGACAGGATCTTCAGGCTGAGCGGTTCGTCGGACTGGGCGATGGCATCCAGCAGCATGGCGGCACGATCGATGACTTGTATGGAGGATGACTTATTCATTTCACAATATGAAAACGATTATGTATTGCGCAATACCAAGTAAAGCGATAAGTTATTACTCAATCCAGCCAAAAACTTGAACGGCGCCAACTCTCCCTCAGGGCGTCACTTTTTCTGGCTAGATGATTTCACATTATGAAATAATTTTTGCTTAATGAAAAGATGGGCCAATACGGAGACCAGGCAGATGAAGATAAACACCGCAGAACAGATCACCGCCACCTATCCAGCCTTTGCCGAAGGGATCCAGTACTTCGGTGATTTCTGGCCGGATTTCGACCAGTACGCTGACCTTGCCGTGATCGCCGAGGACCAGAACGCCATCGCCGACGCGGCAGACGACAAGGCCGCCTATCAGACCCTGCTGGGGGCGGATGCCCTGCGCTACCTGACCCTGCAAGTGACCGGCTCCAAAGGCTCCGGCCATCCGGGTGGCTTCGCCTCCAGTGCCGAGGCCCATGCCGCGCTGATGATGCTGGGTCATACCAATATCGTCACTGAGGTGGGTCACCATGCGCCGGGCTTTTACTCCGCGATGTTCCTGGACTCCTCCCTGGAGGAGATGGGCATCCACACAGTCAGCGACATGATGCAGCGCTTTCGCGAGAAGCACGGCCTGCTCGGTCATCTGTCCGGCGCCATTCCGGGCCTGCTGGCCCCCGCCGGCCCCTTAGGTCAGGGCCAGCACTTCGCCATGGCCGGTGCCTTTCTGCACCGCGACAAGCTCTTCCCGGTCACTATCGGCGATGGCGGTATGGGCGAACCCTATGTGCTCAACGCCATGATGCACTTCCACACCGCTTATCCGGAGGTCACCAATTTCCTGCCGACTCTGATCTGGAACGGCTACTCCCAGGAACACCACTCCATGGTCTCCTTGCACAGCAACGAGCAAATGATCGACTACTGGACGGGTCATGGTTTCGAAGAGGTGATCCTGATTGATGCCAAGGCCTACGATGACAGTGGCCAAGAGACCGAATTCGTCGACAGCAGCCGTTTCTCCTTCGCTCAGCGCCTGGCCTTCGCCAAGGCGGTGTTGCAGGGCATAGATCGGGCCGCCAAGTCGGCCATGGGCGGCAAGCTGACCGCCTTTATCATCAAGCAGCTGAAGGGGACCGGGGTGCACACCGTGGGTGCCAAGTCCCACAACCTCTACCCGGCGGACACCCTGGACGCCCAGCACATCATCGATGGGCTGATCCGCCGCGCCTTACCGGCACAGGCCTGGCAGATCGTGCGCGATAACTTCACCCGCGCCGGTGGCGGCCCCGCCGTCCGCACGGTGGTCACCGAGCACGAAATGGAACTGACGCCGCTGCCGAAACTGCAGATGCAGGAATTCGCCAAGGATGAGAAGGCTGTGCCCTCGACCGCCATGGGCGCCCTGGTGGGTCAGATCGGTCAGGTCGACCGCCGCTTCGTGGTCACCAATGCAGATGGCAACGAGGCCTCGGCCATGAAGAACATCAACGACGTTCTGAAGATCCGTCATCCGACCGAGGACCCGCTCTACAACCAGAACCCGAACGGTCAGGTCTACGAGCCCCTGAACGAGGACGCCTGCGCCGGCTTCGCCGCCGGGCTTGCCCTGTTCGGCTCCCGCGCCCTGTGGCTCTCCTATGAGTCCTTCGCCATCAACGGCTGGCCCATTGTGCAGACCGTGGCCCAGGCGATGGCGGAGCTGCGCCGCAAGACCCCGTCCATCGTCACCATGTTCACCGCCGGTGCGCTGGAGCAGGGCCGCAATGGCTGGACCCATCAGCGACCGGAAATCGAGAACTACTTCGGCGCCATGATGCGCAACGGCAACACCTTCCCGCTGTTCCCCTGCGATGCCAACAGCATGCAGACGGCCTACGAGTACGCGACCGACAGCTACAACAAGGCCATGGTGATCATCGCCTCCAAGAGCCCGCTGCCGGTCTACCTCTCTCTGGAGGAGTCCCGCAAGGCGGTCGAGGACGGCGCGACAATCCTGTATGAATCCGGGCCTGATCAGACTCGGGGCGATAAGGGCACAGTGGTGTTCGCGGCCACCGGCGACATGGTCTTCCTGCCGGTGTTCGAGGCCAAAACCCGTCTTGAGGCAGACGGCTACCAGGTGCGCATCGTTGCGGTGGTTAATCCGCGGGCCCTGTATCGCCCCGGCGATCTGGCCTGGGACACGGTGGCCCAGCCAGACAACCGCTTCATGGACGACGATCACTTCAACGCCCTGTTCGACGGTGACATCCTGCTCGGTGTGAGCGGCGGCCCCAGCGCATCCCTGGAGCCGGTGATGCTGCGCACCCGGGCACCGGCTCGGGATATGATCTGCTGGAAGCGCGGTGAGACCACCGCCTCTCCAGCCGAGATCATGAATTACAACGGCATCACCGCCAAGGCCATGTGCGAGCGGGCCAAGGCGTTGTAGGAATCAAACCACAGAGGGCCCAGAGTGCACAGAGACTATTGATTTCTTGTCATATGGCCTCTGTGTCCTCTGTGGTTGAACTTCACAGGTAAAGCATATGAGCACGACCAAAATCATCGTACTGGATGACGACCCGACCGGTTCCCAGACGGTCCACAGCTGCCTGCTGCTCACCCGCTGGGATGTTGCGACCCTCAGGGAAGGCTTGCTGGACGACGCACCGCTGTTTTTCGTCCTGACCAACACCCGGGGCATGGATGCCGAGCGGGCCGCCGAGGTGACCCGGGAGGTCTGCATCAATCTGAAACAGGCCCTCGACGAACTCAACGCCGCCGGTCGAGCGATACACCCCCTGGTGGTGAGCCGCTCCGACTCCACCCTGCGCGGCCACTATCCGGTAGAGACCGATGTGATCACCGAAGAGCTGGGTCCCTTCGATGCCCACTTCCTGGTCCCTGCCTTCTTCGAGGGGGGGCGCATCACCCGGAACAGCATTCACTATTTGCTGGTGGACGGCCAAGAGGTGCCGGTGCACGAGACCGAGTTCGCCCGGGACTCGGTGTTCGGCTATTCATATAGCTATCTGCCCGACTATGTAGAGGAGAAGACCCAGGGACGAATCGAATCAGCCGAGGTGGAGCGTTTTCTATTATCTGACGTACGCGGCGACTCCCTCCCCCGGTTGCTCGCCCTGCAGGGCAATGTGTGCTGCGCGGTGGACGGCGAGACCCAGGCGGATCTCAACCATTTCTGCAATCAGCTGATGGAAGCCGCGGCACGAGGCAAGCGATTTCTGTTCCGCAGTGCCGCCAGTCTGCTCACCGCCCTGGCCCAGTTACCGCCACAGCCGGTGGCGGCCGAGTCCATGGCGGCTTACGTACGCGGCGGCCGCGCCGGCGCTGTCATCGTCGGCTCACACGTGAAGAAGACCACCCAGCAGTTGGAGTCCTTACTCAAGATGCCCGGCATCGCACCCATTGAAGTGGATGTGGAGTGTCTCGATACTGACCGTCAGGCCCTGCTGGATGCGCTGCTGCAGCAGGCGCAACAGGCCCATGCACAGGACCTGACCCTGGTGGTCTATACCAGCCGGGTGGAAAAGACCTTTGCAGATCAGGCGACCCGCCTGGCCTTCGGAGACCGGATCTCCCGATTTCTCATGGAAATCGTGCGTAATCTGCCGGACAGCCTGGGCTTTCTAATCAGCAAGGGCGGCATCACCTCCAACGACGTGCTGAGCTCGGGTCTGGTCCTGCGTACCTCGCGGGTGGTCGGACAGATTCTTCCTGGCTGCTCGGTGGTGCGTTGTCCCGAGGAGCATCCTCGTTACCCGCAGCTGCCGGTGGTGATCTTTCCCGGCAACGTCGGTCATGCCGAATCGCTCGCCGAGGCCTACAGCCGCCTCTCCGGCATCCATGCACCCTTCGGACAACAACAGATCCGGGTCTCCTGATCCGCAGAGCCTGATGGGGGATCGCAGGCAGGCCCGGCTAACACCGGCACGCGGCCTTTGGATGTTGTTACGCACCGAGTCCTGTCGATCCGCATCTCGTGCAGACAGGCTTCATGTATCACCGGCGGTAAGGTGGTAAAGGATTCCCGGCCGCGCGTATTTCCCGGAAACCACTCAGTCCCGTTCGCTGAGACGCCGCACCAGCCAGCCGCGAAAGAACGGATTGTCGATCTCTGCGTAGAGTTCGGCCTTTAGCAGCCACTGCCTGAGTTGATCAGGGTCATCCGAGGGTTCTCCATGCTGGGCTTGGTAACAGTCGAGATAGAACTCGCCCTGCAACTCACGCCACTGTTCATCATCGATGGCATCTCGCAATTTGCCGGGAAACTTGAGGACATTGTCGTCGGACATGATCAGGCCCTTGGTTGGAATCGCTGCACTATGCCAGTTGCCGGCGCTCTACGCCAGTCTTACCCCCTTGTGACGCCGGGTGCATTTCTTGGTCAAGGGCTATTGACCGGACAACCTTGGGCAGGTACTTTCTTGAAAAAATTCATCCAAGAGGGAAGAAAACGCATGCAGGTCACCGAAGAGATGGTCAGGATCAAGGCTTATGAGTTGTGGGAGGCAGACGGTAAACCACAGGACAAGGCGCAAGAGAACTGGTTTGCAGCCCTGGCCTTGTTACAGGAATCCACCTCCGAGCCACCCAAACGCACCAAACCACCCAAGAAAAGGAAACGCCCACCCATCGGATTGAAGCAGCTGAAGCAATCTTAGCGGATCAAAATACAGTCAACCCCTCGACCGGCAGGACGAGCGGGTCTCCATCTTACATTCATTGTCGTGCAGCAGAGTCTGTCTATCATCTCTGTGCGGATTGTTATTTGTCGTGCGATGTCATTGATTGATCGGGCTTCGACAAAACGAGGTATAACTAGTGAGCGAATCAACTCTGTCTTTCATCAGCCGTCTTGGACTGGCCTTCCAATATTTCTTTCGTATCCTGTTCAATGGCGAATTTGCCGGCTCGGCCGCCCGCCTGCTCACGGCGCCTGAGCCGATCGAGCCCACGGCTCCTGAGGTCCCTCAACAACCGGTGTTGCTCGAAACCGACCCGGACTCGGCGCTGCAATTGCTCGGCCTGTTGCAACAGGAGGGCCGGTTGGTGGACTTCCTGGAAGAGGAGGTGGCCGAGTATTCGGACGCAGAGATCGGTGCGGCGGTGCGGGTCGTTCATGAGGGTTGCCGCAAGGCCCTGCACGACCATATCACCCTGCAGCCGATCCAGGCGGAGGGTGAAGGCGCGCGTATCACCCTGCAACCGGGTTTCGATGCCTCGGCCATCCGACCCACCGGCAATCTGGTCGGTGAGCCCCCCTTTACCGGCACCCTGGCGCATCGGGGCTGGCGGGCCACCGAAGTGCGTTTACCCAAGGTCGCCAAGGGACATGACGTACAGGTCATCGCCCCGGCCGAGGTGGAGCTGTGAGCGAGGCGCGATATTCGATCGGGGTGGATCTGGGTACCACTCACTGCGCCATCTCATACGTCGACCTGGCAGAGAGTGAGGGAGAGGAGGTTAAATTGGCCATCTGCCCGATCCCCCAGCTCACTGCTCCGGGTAGCGTCGAGGAACGGCCACTGTTGCCTTCATTCCTCTATCTGCCGCATCCGGACGAGCTGGCCCCCGGCGACCTGCTTCTGCCTTGGGAGGCGGGACAGGCCTGGGCGGTGGGTCACCTGGCCCGGGACAAGGGAGCGCAGACGCCGATCCGCCTGGTCTCCAGCGCCAAGAGCTGGTTGTGCCATGCGGGAGTTGACCGGCGGGCCGCGATCCTGCCCAATGAGGCGCCGGAGGAGGTCGAGCAGATCTCCCCCTTCACCACCTCGATCCGCTACCTGGAGCATCTACGCAAGGCCTGGAATCAATTGCACCCCGACACTCCGCTGGAGCAACAGGAGCTGACCATCACCATTCCGGCTTCCTTCGATCCAGCGGCCCGGGAGCTCACCGCCGAAGCGGCGCAGGCCGCGGGCTATCCCCATGCGACCTTGTTGGAAGAACCCCAATCGGCCCTCTACAGCTGGATTCAGGCCAGTGGCGGCAACTGGCGAGAGCAGGTCCGGGTGGGCGATGTGATCCTGGTGGTCGACGTGGGCGGCGGCACCACCGACCTTTCCCTGATCGCCGTGGTGGAACAGGACGGGGCTCTGCAGCTGCACCGGGTGGCAGTGGGTGAGCACATCCTGCTGGGCGGGGACAACATGGACCTGACCCTGGCCCATGCGGTGGCGCAAAAGCTGGCCGGGCAGGGCACCCGTCTCGATCCCTGGCAGATTCGCGCCCTGACCCATGGTTGTCGAAGCGCCAAGGAGGCCTTGCTGAGCGATCCTGATCTGGACAGCGTCCCGGTGGTGGTACCCGGCCGCAGCAGCAAGCTGATCGGCGGCACGGTACGCAGCGAGCTGACCCGGGAGGAGGTGACGACCATCGCCCTGGAGGGTTTCTTTCCCCAGGTAAATGCGGCGGAGCGCCCGGCGAGCCGGGCCCGCACGGCCTTGACCCAATTGGGCCTGCCCTATGCCCAGGATCCGGCCATCACCAAGCATTTGGCCGCCTTTCTGGGACGCCAGGCCGAGGCCACCAGTGACCTGGAGGGCTTTGCCGACTATCTGCCGGAAGGCGCCAGCTTTCTACATCCCACCGCTGTGCTCTTCAACGGTGGGGTGTTCACCGCCCAACCGCTGGTGGAGCGGGTCATGCAGGTGATCAACGCCTGGCTGCAGGC
>JASJBU010000019.1 GCA_030066355.1 Gammaproteobacteria bacterium
CCGGATCAACAGCTGTTCAACATCAGTTACAATTACAGCGACAAGGACAACGCCAAAAGTAATATCGAGGATATCGACCTCTCTTTCTATTGGCAGTTCGGTCATAGCCTTACCCTGCTCGGAGACTGGAAATACTCCCTGTTTCACAAACGCGACCTGAATCGAGTACTGGGTGTCGCCTATAGTGGGCGCTGTTGCTGGTCCCTGACCGCCGTCTATCAGGAATACATCAACGAAACCGACCTCGATGAGAATATCGACCAGGAAGCCGATACCCGTTTCATGTTACAACTAGAACTACGTGGCTTGGGATTCCTCGGTAGGGACATACGGGAAACCCTCAAAGACTCCATCTATGGTTATCGACCAGAGTAATAATCCATGCGCAACCGATCGACTTACTTTCAGCGAATCAGCGGTCTGCTTTTGATGTGCCTCTGCCTGCCTCTGCCGGCAGGTGTCACCGACCTGGATCGCATCGTAGCGGTGGTCAACGAAGACATCATCGCCGCCAGCGAACTCAACAGCAAAACCCGGGAATTGGCCATCCAGCTTCGGGAAAAGGGCACCACACTACCTCCGATGGAAATCCTGCAGTCCCAGGTCCTGGACCAGATGATCTCCAAGCGCCTGCAGCTGCAGACCGCCAAGCGCCTGGGCCTGACGGTTGACGACTCCACCCTGACCAAAGCGATCGCGAATATCGCCCGGCGCAACGCAATCACCCTGCTGCAACTCAAGGAGGCCCTGGAGGCCGACGGCATCAACTTCAGTCTGTTTCGCGAACAGTTGCGGGAGGATATTCTGATCAGCCGCCTGAAGCAGAAAGAGGTCATCAACCGCATTGCGGTTACCGAACAGGATGTGCGCAACTACCTGGCCCGCGAGACCGGCAGCAGCCGGCAGCGTTCCGCAGTCCATCTGTTGCACATTCTTATCGCCACCCCGGAAGGGGCTTCAGCGGAAGATATCCAGGCCGCCAAACAAAAGGCAGAGAGGCTGGTTGGTGAGATCCGCGAAGGCGCGGACTTCCGCGATATGGCGATTCGTGAATCGGATGGCCGGCAGGCCCTGGATGGGGGCGACCTGGGTTGGATCGAGACCTCCCGAATCCCAACCCTGTTCACCCAGATGGTGGACGAGATGGAGGACGGTGCAATCAGCGAACCGATCCGCAACGCCTCCGGCTTTCATATCATCAAGCTGCTGGAGACCCAGGGAGCAAAGCGCATGATGATTTCCCAGACCCATGCCCGGCATATCCTGGTCAATACCAATGAAATCGTTTCCGATTCTGAAGCCAAACACCAGTTGGAAACCTTGCGTGAACGTATCATCGGCGGTGAATCTTTCGAAAGCCTGGCCCGTTCCCACTCTGACGACAAGGCATCCGCGATCAAGGGAGGCGATCTGGGCTGGACCAGCCCGGGAGACATGGTCCCCTTGTTTGAACAACAGATGAGCGGACTTGCCAATCAGGAGATCAGCGAACCCTTCAAGACCCAATTCGGCTGGCACATCGTGCAAGTCCTGGGGCGTCGTGAGCATGACAACACCGAAGAGGCGATGAAAAACTCCGCCCGCGAAGCGATCCGCAAACAGAAGTCTGAAGAGGCCATTGAGCTTTGGTTGCGGCGTCTGCGCGACGAGGCCTTCGTGGAGGTACGGTTGGCCCAGGATGAGTTGTGAATCTCGCGCTCACCCCGGGGGAACCCGCAGGCATCGGTCCAGACCTCTGTGTTATGCTGGCCCAGCAGCCGCTGGCCGCACAGCTGGTGGTAATTGCCGACCCGGCGCTACTGCAGCGACGGGCCAGTCTGCTCGGGCTGCCCCTGAACCTGATCCCCGCCGACACCGCAACCGATTCCCCTCCGCAACAACCTTATCTTAGGGTCTTAGCGGTCGAATTGGCGGAACCGGAGGTCTGTGGACAGCTCAATCGGGCCAATGCGAGCTATGTGCTCGAATGCCTGCGAGTCGCCGCCGCCGGCTGTCTAAGCCATCGCTTCGACGCCCTGGTGACCGGGCCGGTGCACAAGGGCATCATCAACCAGAGTGGCCTGAGCTTTACCGGACATACGGAGTTTCTTGCTAAATTTACCTCGGGTTACCCGGTCATGATGCTCGCCACCGCAGGCCTGCGGGTGGCCCTGGTCACCACGCACCTGCCACTGGCAGAAGCCAGCAGCCAGATCACTGCCGAACGACTCGAGCGTGTCGCCCGTACCCTCTATAGGGACTTACAGCGCTACTTCGATATCGCCTACCCACGCATTCTGGTCAGTGGCCTGAACCCCCATGCCGGTGAAGACGGTCATCTTGGCAGTGAGGAGTCCGAAATCATCGAACCGGTGATAGCGCAACTGTGCGATGAGGGTATGGAGCTGGTCGGCCCCATATCGGCGGATACCCTGTTCAACCCGCAACAGCTGGAAACCGCCGACGCGGTGCTCGTCATGTACCATGATCAGGGGTTGCCGGTGCTCAAGCACCTGGGATTCGGACATGCGGTCAACATTACCCTGGGCCTGCCGATCATCCGCACCTCGGTGGATCACGGCACCGCCCTGGAGCTGGCCGGCAGCGGCAAGGCGCAAATTGGCAGTCTGGAGACTGCGGTCAAAACCGCGTTTGAGTTGGTGATCACCAGCAAGAGATCCGGCAGGACCTGAACCGACAGAATCAATTCAATCCCCCGCGATTGTCATCCGATCGATCAACCAGGAACCGGTCTGAATGCTGGTACGGGTCTCAATGTCAGTCCCTACCGCCAACAATCCCATGAACATGTCCTTGAGATTACCGGCGATGGTGACCTCTTCCACCGGGTATTGGATCTCCCCGTTTTCGACCCAGAATCCGGCGGCTCCCCGGGAGTAGTCCCCGGTCACAGGGTTGATTCCCTGTCCCATCAATTCGGTGACCAGCAGTCCACTTGTCATTTCCCGCAACAGACCCTGACGATCCAGCTCCCCCGAATTGATCCGCAGGTTGCGTACCCCGCCCCCATTGTGAGTGGTCTGCATTCCCAGCTTGCGCGCCGAGTAACTGTCCAACACATAACTGCAGAGCACACCATCGCGGATAAAGTCTTGAGTCCGGGTGGCAACCCCTTCACTGTCATAAGGTGCACTACCCAGCCCCCGCGGGAGCAGGGGTTCCTCGTGAATCCTTACGAATGCCGGAAATACGGTTTCACCCAGCGCATCCAGCAGGAAACTGGATTTACGATAGAGTGCGGAACCGCGGATTGCCCCGATGAAACTGCGCAAAAGCCCCACCGCCACATCTGCCTGAAACAGTACCGGCGCCTGGCGGGTGCTCAGCTTTTGAGCGCCTAGACGCGCCAGGGTGCGATCAGCAGCCATCCTGCCGACCCGTTCCGGGAGCTCGAGGAGGTCACCGAGTCGCGAGTGGGTATACCAGTAGTCACGCTGCATGCTCTCATCCTGCTTGCCCACCACCGCACAATTCAGGCTGTGCCGGGAGGAGGGGTAACCACCGATGAAACCATGGGTATTGCCATACACGTGCAGTCCACTGTGGGTATTCAGACTGGCACCTTCCGAGTTGACGATGCGCGGATCCCGGCCCAGGGCGGCCGCCTCACACTCGGTAGCCAGCTCGATGCCCCGAGCAACCTCCAGATCCCAGGGGTGATAGAGGTCCAGGTCGGGCACCTCCCGGGCCATCAGCTGTGCATCCGCCAGGCCGGCACAATCATCGGGGGAGGTATAGCGGGCGAAATTACAGGCCGCCTGCACGGTCTCCTTCACCGCGGAGGGACTCAGATCAGAGGTACTGGCGGAGCCCTTTTGCTGACCGAAAAAGACAGTCACCCCCAAACCGTTGTCGCGGGTGTATTCGATGGTCTCGGGTTCTCCCATGCGCACGCTGAGGGAGAGCCCCGCATCACTGCTGACCCCGGCCTCTGCCGCACTGGCTCCCTGTCTCAAGGCCTCGTCCAGCAGTTCGCTGACCAGTTGTTCCAGATGGGCCTTACGTTGCTCGATCCTCTCCATCAGGCTCCGGTTCCTCCGACTGTCAGTTCATCCAGTTTCAGGGTTGGCTGGCCTACCCCCACCGGCACGCTCTGTCCCTCCTTACCGCAGACACCGACACCTGCATCCAGTTGCAGATCGTTCCCGACCATACTGATCCGGGTCATTGCTTCAGGACCATTGCCGATCAGGGTGGCCCCCTTGACCGGCGCAGCGACCTTGCCATTTTCGATCAGATAAGCCTCACTGGCGGAGAATACGAAGCGCCCTGAGGTGATATCCACCTGCCCGCCGCCGAAATTGACTGCATAGATCCCTTTGTCCACCGACGCGATGATCTCTTCCGGGGCATGTTCACCGGGCAGCATGTAGGTGTTGGTCATCCGCGGCATGGGCAGATGGGCATAAGATTCCCGGCGACCATTACCGGTGGACTCACTCTGCATCAGACGGGCGTTGTGTTTGTCCTGCATATAGCCCTTGAGGATACCGTTTTCGATCAGTACGGTGTTTTGGCTCGGCGTGCCTTCGTCATCCACGTTCAATGAGCCGCGGCGACCCGGCAGGGTGCCGTCATCAACCACAGTGCAGAGCCTGGATGCCACCTGCTCGCCGATGCGACCGCTGAAGGCCGAAGTACCCTTGCGGTTGAAATCCCCCTCCAGTCCATGTCCGACCGCCTCGTGCAGCAACACGCCGGGCCAGCCGGGACCCAGCACCACCGGCATGCAGCCGGCCGGGGCCTCCACCGCTTCCAGGTTGAGCAGGGCCTGACGCACCGCCTCCCGGGCATATCCCAGGGCACGCTGCTCGTCGAGCAGATATTGAAAACTTTGTCGGGCTCCGCCTCCGCTGCTGCCTTGTTCCCGACGCCCGGCCTGTTCGGCAATCACATGCACATTCAGACGGATCAGCGGCCGCACATCGGCACTCAGGGTTCCATCGGTGGCCGCCACCAGCATCACATCCTGAGCTCCCACCAGACTGACGATCACCTGCTGAACCCGGGGGTCCAGACACCGCGCCTCAGCATCCACCTGTCGCAGCAGTTCCACCTTTTCCGCTTCAGTGAGACTCGGCAATGGATTGATCGGGGCGTACAGCCGATTCTGCAGGGGCAAGCCTCTGACCTGCACCGAACCCTGGTTACCGCTGCGGCTGATCGAACGGGCCGCCCGAGCCGCTGCAATCAGGGCAGGCAACTGTAGCTCATCCGAATAGGCAAACCCTGTCTTTTCCCCGCTGATAGCGCGGATCCCCGCCCCCTGCTCGATATTGTGCGAGCCCTCTTTGATGATGCCGTCCTCCAGCACCCAGGATTCCACACGACTGGTTTGGAAATAGATATCGGCGGCATCAATGCCGCCACCCACCAGCTCACCCAGCATTTGGTCGAGGTCTTGCTCCCCCAGACCGGCGGGTGTCAGGATGGTCTCGTTAGCGATTTGAATCAGATCTGACATGGTTGGTACGCCGACCCCGGAACCGGGGCCGCTCAATAGCAATCAGGAAAATTAAATTCAGGTTCAGTCAATCTGAACCCGGCCATGCTCTATCGTCGGAAAGGTCCTGCGGATGGTGTGCTGGTAGTCACGGTCCAGATCGATACTCACGAAACCGGTCCCTCGGGGCACCTGAGCCAGCACCGTTCCCCAAGGATCGACGATCATACTGTGTCCGTGCGTCTCACGACCGTTGATATGATAGCCACCCTGGGCCGCCGCTACCACGAAGGCCAGATTTTCTATGGCTCTAGCCCGTACCAGAATCTCCCAATGGGCCTTGCCGGTTATCGCGGTAAAGGCTGCAGGCACGACGAAGAGTTCTGCTCCCATCTTCTGCAGTTTGCGGAAGAGTTCCGGAAAACGTAGATCGTAGCAGACCGCCAGACCAATCCGCCCGAACGGGGTATCCACCACCACGGCATCCTCACCCGGCTCGATCGTGTTCGACTCCTCGTAACACTCGTCATTCTCAACCAGCTGCACATCGAACAGATGCATCTTGTCATATCGGTTGACTCGCTCACCCTGGTCATCGAACACCAGTGAGGCGGCACGAACCTTGGCACCATCCCCGGCTTCCATGGGAATCGTACCGCCGATCAGCCAGACCCCAAACCGGCTTGCCATCTGGCTCAAGAAACTCTGCAAGGGACCATCACCATCAAGCTCCTTCAGGGTACACATTTCCCGATCATTTTCGCCCATAAAGGCGAAGTTTTCCGGCAGCACCACCAAACCTGCTCCACTCTCTACGGCTTCACCGATCAAACGCTCCGCCTCCAGGAGATTGGCGCTTACATTGGGACTGGTGGCCATCTGAATGGCCGCCACTTTAGTCTTATGGTCGCTCATATTCTCTGTCTACCTGCATGGGAATAACCCACGACACCGTTAGAAATCGAGCATAGCACTATTATTGGCGACGGGGCCAGCCGAGGCACCCCCTGAGAGAATGAGGTAGTGAAACACCGGGGCCAGTCAATGTTGGGATGCGCTGATATTTTCGCATGACTGTGCTGTATGTACGTTTTAAACGCTAAGTGCAGGATGTTCAGAACGCCCTGTCCGGCAACAACAGCCGCCGCCGTCGATGCACAGCCGCATGGGATTATCTGCCCCTAATCAAGATCCAGGAGATCTTCGGTCAGATCGGTCTGCGGCGCCTCATAGACAATCTCCTTGATTAGGGGATCGTCCCAGCTACCTGTCAGACGGTATTCGGTCTGGGTAATCCGATCCATCTGCCTGCCTAACAGCTGCTGTGCCACCGCCAATACCACACCGACCGTCGGGTTGACCGCCAGCGCTCCCACCACCGGCAATGTCGAACTGACACGGGGGGTCACGGTGACGAACTGATCGTAGTCCTGAGACGACAGCCCGGTCCTGCCGGTAACATCGACCTTTACCGCTGGGCCGACCATTTCCAGATCGGTCGTATAGGCATCCCCTCCCTGCAGATCGAATCCACCTTTGATGTGGTCGAACTCCAGCCCTTTGGCGAACAGATCCGAGAAATCCAGCAGCAAACGCTTGCCTAACGCATTCAAGCTGAACAGCCCCACCAAGCGGCCCATCCCCGGATCCACCTCGGTGACCTCTCCAGACTCAACGTGGATCTGCAGCGCCCCTTCCATCTCGTCCAGTTTGAGAGCGTAAGGCGGCAATGGCCAGTCGAGCTTGGCATCGAAGTTCATCGGGGCCTCGGCTATACCCAGTTGGAGGTCGAACTCCTGCTGGAGTCTGCCCAGACTCTCAACCCGCCCCGCGAGATCGATGTGGGTCTTGTGCCGTCCTTTGACGAGATGCCAGTAACCCTGCCCCTGCAGGGCGATGGGCCCCTGCTCGATCTGCAGTTGAGTGAGTTGGATGCCCAGAGGGGCCCGGCGCCACTTGATTGTGGCTTTCCCCAGAGGCTTGTCATCTAGCCACAATGCGTCGACCTGCAAGTCGAGTGCCGGCATGGTCGAGGGATCCTTCTCTTCGAATTTCAACTGCTCCACCGGGCCTCCCTTACCGGGTGCAAGATCAGCCATTTTCAACTTGAGTTGCTGCAGATGGATCGCCACCGGAAGCCTGTCCAGGTCGCCTGGCAGGGTCAGGACACCGCGGATCTCCTCTGAATCGAATTTGACCTGCCAACCCTGCGCCTTGGGACCCGCCTCGATTTTCACCTTCAGACAGTAGGTCCCGGCCAGCATCAGACCATCGACCTGCAGATTGATTTCGACCGGCAGATCAGCATCATGGGCCTCTCGTTTGTGCTGTCGATCCAGCCAGACGATCCAGTGATCCAGATCGAGGTCTTGCGTTTCGCCATACAGTCGAAAACCCGGCTGATCGCTTTGTCCTAGCGGGGGACTGGCACCAAAACGCAGGTCACCCCGATCGTAACCCTCGCCCGAATCATGCAGCCTGGCCTGCAGCAAATCGGCATATTCGATCTTCAACACACTCTTTCGGGCCTGGTGAAAATCGATCTGTATGGCGGTACTGCGAGGCTCATCCGGCTTTTTCCCCAGCGGAGTCGGCAATTCAACCGTTGTCCCCTTGAGATCAGAGCGAATAGACAATCGAACCGGCGCCTCAGTCGCATCATGGACGATATCCAGATCGACCCGGGCGGGCACTTCACCTGTAAGAAAAGTCAGCTTGGGCACCCGTTCATGCAACCAGGCCTCAGGCACCTGCAATTCGGTGCTCACGCGGGTCAGCCTTGCAGCATCTCGAATCTGCGGGATGATTCGAAAATCCACGGATTGCCCGAGCATCCGTCCCGTGATCCTCTCTCCCCAAACCTTCTGGTCATCGAAGTTCAGGCTGCCGGAAAGCTCATCGATCTGCAGGTCCTGCTCCTTGATCCGCAAGGCAGCCTTGAGAAACTCCACTTCACCATGGGTCTTCCAGGTATCCCGTCTCATCAGGGGAATTCTCAGGTCGAGCTTGGTCCGGGCGCGCCCGGCCCCTGCGACTTCCTGGGTAAACGGCTCGAACTGCTGCCGCAACGGCGTCTCGCTCAAGACCCGAAACAGGTCGGTTACCGGACCCTGTAAGGCACCCCTGATTTCAACCGGCGCGGCGTCACTCAAGTTGCGGATTCGAGCTTTGGCCTGTTGCAACTCGGTGTCCAACATCAAGCCTGTAGAAAGATTGATCTCCAGGCTGTTATTGAGGAAATGGGCTTCGGCCACCACTTCTTCGAGTCGCGGCCACTCCGGCATATAGTCCAGCACCATATCTTCAATACCGAACAGCACTTCGAAGCGCCCTTCGTGATGCTCATAAGGAAAGGCCTCGAGAGGTCCGTACAAGAGCATTGAACCCGAATTGATATATCCGCTGACGATCGCCCGATCCAACCAATCGACCAACGCACTCGGCATGATGCCCACCGGAAGGTAGCGACTCTTCTGTGCACCGTCACCCTCCCAGAAGTTGGTCTGCATATCGATGATTGGCGTCTCTCCGGTGAGAGGTATCTGCAATGCGAGCCGTGAAAATGTCTGTAGATGCTCGGTGGTAATCTGAAGATCCGTTGACTTGAGGCTCAGACCCCGTTCCGGGGAATAGCGCCACTTGAAGTAACCATCCAATTGGTTGGCGCTGAGTTTTCCCCTGAACAACCCAGGCATCTCAATGACGAACCCCTTCGAGCCCAGCAGGAGATTCCCCCCCTGTTGATCACCTGCGAACTTTAAGCCCAGCCCTGACATCCCGGGTACGTTCTTCCATGCCTGATTTTGAAACTGGGTGACACTGCCGCTGACCTGCCATTGGTCCTGTGCGTCAATTTTACGGTCGAAGGCCATCCGGAAACGGGTCAGATGCCCGTCGGGCGCCAGCCCGCGCAGGACTTCGCGTAACTTACTGGCTTGTGGAAGTGCCAGTGCGACGGCCTGCGATAGCTCACGCAATCCCAGATAATCGGCCCCCAATTGCAGACTGACTTCCCCTTCCTTACCACTCTGCTTGGCGACGTACAGACGCCCAGGAGGCCAGAGCTGACGATTGCGTACCAAGACCAATTGATCCAGGTCGAGCCGCCACCCGCGGTCTGCGGCCTTCCAGGTAAACAGGGTGGACAGGCGGTCGAGTTCCAGAAACTCTTGCTGGACGGAACGCAGTTTGATGTCGGTGAGTTTCGCAACACCCTGCATTCGTGCAAGGCGGCTCTGCCTGACCTCCCCCCAGAGCTGCAGGTCGGCCCGGCCTCTTTGCACATCGAGGCCATGGGTGACTTTGTGCCCGAGACGTCCGGCCAAGCCAACGGAATCTGTTTGGAGATAAAGTTGGCCGTTCAGGTCCGCGAGACCGCCAGCGCCTTCCTCCAGGTCGGCCATGAGTTCCAAGGTCTCGGTTTCCTCCTCACCCAATCGCATCGTTGCCTGCAGTCGATGCCGGCGCTCACCGTTCAGCAGATCGACATTGACTTGGGTGAAACGCAAGGCAGGCATGCGGCTCTTTTCATCCAGCCAATAGACCACACTGTCTTGAACCCGCAAACGGGTCCCCCGGAGAAAGAATCCAGTAACCGAACCCTGTTCATCGGCGGAGGCTTCCTGAAAACCATTCACCATGAAACTGCCGTCCCAACGGCGGATCACCCGAAGGCTGGTACCAGACACCATCGCCCCACCGAAGGTCAACCTTCTATTCAGCAGGCTGGCCAGCAGTCGTATGTCGGCGTGGGCTTCCTTGAAATGCAGCCGGGAGAGTTGGGTTTCGGTATCGAGCAATGAGATATCGCTGAATTTCAGCGCCAGATGGGCCCTGTGCAGCTCGATCTTCATGGAGCCGATTTTCAGCGGCATGCCGGCTGCCATTTCAGCGATCCTCTCGATCTCCGCCTTATAGGGGGTAAGATCGATCAGCGGTAGAAACAACCGTAACAGGACCAGGACGACCGCAGTGAAGATCACCAGCCAGGACAGGAGCAACCAGAACTTTCCGTGTAGGTACTTCGCAATCTGTAACATCGTTGGATACTGCCGGATAATTTATATCAGCACCACATCATAGTGCTCTTGACTATACAGCGCCTCCGCCTGCAGCCTGATTGGGCGACCGATAAATTGTTCGAGTTCGGCAAGATTCGTGGACTCCTCATCCAGCAATCGGTCTATGACCTCCTGGGAGGCCAGGACCAGCAGCGACTCCACATCAAACTGACGCGCCTCCCGGAGGATCTCTCGAAAGATCTCATAGCAGGTGGTCTCGGCAGTCTTCATCGATCCCCTTCCACCACAGCAGGTACAGGGTTCGCAGAGCACATGCTCCAGGGACTCGCGGATACGTTTGCGGGTCATCTCCACCAAACCGAGGCTGGAGACCTCAGAGATATGCGTTCGCGCATGATCCGAGGCCAGGCACTTCTCCAGGGCCCGCAATACCTGTCGGCGATGCTCAGGATCGGTCATATCGATAAAATCGATGATGATGATGCCACCCAGGTTACGCAGCCGCAGTTGCCGGCAGATCGCCTGCGCCGCCTCCAGGTTGGTCTTGAAGATGGTCTCCTCCAGGTTCCGATGACCGACGAAGGCGCCTGTGTTCACATCGATGGTGGTCATCGCCTCGGTCTGGTCGATCACCAGATGGCCACCCGATTTAAGCTGTACCTTGCGTTCCAGGGCCTTTTGGATCTCCTCCTCGACCCCATACAGATCGAACAGCGGTCGCTCCCCCGGATAGTACTCGATGTGCCGCTTGATCTCAGGAATGAATTTCTGGGCAAACTCGATCGCCTTTTGGTGGGTCTTGGAGGAGTCGATCCGCACCCGCTCCATTTCCGGCCCCACCAGGTCCCGCAGGGCCCGCACGGCGAGCGACATGTCCTCATGCACCAGCTCGATGTCGCCTGCCTCCTTGCTGCGCTGTTGAATCGATTCCCAGAGTTTGGTGAGAAAATGCATATCCACCTCGAGGGCCGATTCATCGGCCCCCTCGGCAGCGGTACGGGCGATGAAACCGCCATTCACCTCGATCGACTCGGCGGTATTATTGAGCAGAATGCGCAGACGCTGACGTTCCTCCTCTGACTCGATCTTCTGGGAGATGCCCATATTGCCCAGCTCGGGCATGAACACCAGATAACGGGAAGGTATGGAGATATTGGTAGTGAGCCGTGCGCCCTTGGTGCCCAGTGGATCCTTCAAGACCTGCACGATGATGTACTCACCCTCCCTGACCAGTTCATCGATACTCTCCCTCTTAGCCTCGCCGTTACCACCCTGATTCCCATTGCCGATATCAGAGGCATGCAGAAAGGCGGCACGTTCCAGGCCGATATCCACAAATGCCGCCTGCATACCCGGCAGCACCCGGCAAACCTTACCTTTATATATGTTACCCACCAGTCCCCGCTTGCTGGTGCGTTCGATGATAATCTCCTGAAGCACGCCGTTTTCTATGACCGCCACGCGGGTCTCCGGGGGGGTCACATTGACTAATATCTCTTCACTCATGGAATTCTTGGTTTGTCCGGCGTTTCACCATATCCAGGATTTGCTGGCGCAACCGGTGTTTTTTCATTACCTGGGTAGCACTATACCTTGATTACCCAATAATTGAGCAGTTTCGTACAAAGGCAAACCCATGACGCCAGAGTAACTGCCGCGGAGTTCACTGACGAAGACCGCTCCCTGGCCTTGGATGGCGTAACCGCCTGCCTTGTCAGCGGGCTCGCCGCTCTCCCAGTAGGCCGCAGCCTCACCCGGACTGATCGGCCGAAAGGTCACCTCGCTCACACTCAGGCGTGACTCCAGCGAATGACCAATCACCGCGACTCCGGAATAGACCCGGTGGGTCGCCCCCGATAGCCCCGCCAGCATGCGCAAGGCGTGCTCTCGGTTACGCGGTTTACCGAGAATCTTGTGGTCGATCACTACGGCGGTATCCGCTCCCAACACCAGGGAGTCCGCCCACTCCGGCAAGCTTGCACGACCGGCCAATGCCTTGTCCCGGGCCAGCCGCAACACATAGGCCTCGGGCGTCTCTCCAGCATGCGGCGCTTCATCCACCTCAATCTCGAGTAAACTGTGCGGCACACCGATCTGTGTCAACAGCTCGCTCCTGCGTGGAGATTGAGATGCGAGGTACATCTTCACCAGCTTAGAGCGCCTTGGTCTGTGAATAAACGGCCATTGTCGATGGATATTTACATTAAGAATGACGGGGCCTAGCCAGCCCGATGGTAGGGGTGATTCCTCAGCAGACTCCAGGCCCGGTACAGCTGTTCTGCCACCACCACCCTGACCAATGGGTGGGGCAGGGTCAGCGCCGACAGAGACCATCGGCCAGAGGCTCGCTCCAGACACTCTGCGGCCAGGCCCTCGGGACCGCCCACCAAGAGCGCCAGGTCCCGACCGTCCGCCATCCAATCGCGTAACTTGCCCGACAACTCCTCGGTGCTCCAATTCCGTCCCCCGATATCCAGAGCGAGGACCTGGCAGCCCTTAGGGATTGCTTTCAACATACGCCCACCTTCGTCTCGCATGGTACGTTTGATGTCTGCGCCCTTGCCGCGATGACCGGGTGAAACCTCCACCAACCGGAGCCGACATTCGGCCGGCATGCGGCGCGCGTACTCTGCATAACCTTCGACCACCCAGCGCGGCATTCGGTTTCCTATGGTGAGCAGATGGATATTCATGGTGCCTATTCTAAGGAAAAGTGCGGATGGGTGCGTTTTTTTCACCGTTTGGCGGTTTCTACGCCTGCTTCGTGTGCTCTTCGCCGATTATCCTGTATGCTAGCCCGCCATGAGCGAAAAACACCTGACAGAGACAAGATTCGACCAATTTGAACTGGCCGCCGAAATCCAACAGGGCATAGCGGAGGCGGGATTCGTTTACTGCACTCCGATCCAGGCGGAGACCCTGCCGATCGCCCTGCAAGGCAAAGACCTGGCCGGCCAGGCCCAGACCGGCACCGGCAAGACCGCGGCCTTTCTGGTCGCCACCCTGCAACATCTGCTGGAACAGCCCGCTGACGAGCATCGTCGGGCCAATCAGCCCCGCGCCCTGATCCTCGCCCCGACCCGGGAACTGGCAGTGCAGATCCATAAGGATGCGCAGAGCCTGAGCAAGCACACCGGCTTCACCTGCGCCGCGGTGTTCGGCGGCACCGGCTACGATAAACAACGCAAGCAGCTCGAAGACGGTGTCGATATTCTGATCGGCACCCCGGGACGCCTGATCGACTATCTGAAACAGCGTGTCTACGATCTGAAGGCGATCCAGGTGATCGTGCTCGATGAGGCGGACCGCATGTTCGATCTGGGCTTCATCAAAGACATCCGCTTCATGCTGCGGCGCTGCCCGAAACCCGACAAGCGTCAGGGCATGCTGTTCTCGGCCACCCTCTCCTATCGGGTCAAGGAACTCGCCTACGAGCACATGAACAACCCGCAGAACGTGGAGGTGGAACCGGAACAGGTCACTGCCGAAAACGTGCAGGAAGTCTGCTACATGACTGCCAACGAGGAGAAGATTCCCCTGTTGGTGGGCCTGCTGCGCAGCCTGGAGGAGGCCCGTGCCATCGTCTTCATCAACACCAAACGCACCGCCGACAAGGTCTGGGGCTTCCTCCAGGGTAACGGCATCGAGACCGCGGTACTGTCCGGTGACGTGCCGCAGAAGAAGCGCCTCAGCCTGCTGCGCAAGTTCCAAGAGGGCGACATCTCGGTACTGGTGGCCACCGACGTGGCGGCCCGCGGCCTGCACATCTCCGATGTCAGCCATGTGATCAATTTCGATCTGCCGGAGGACGCGGAGGACTATGTGCACCGCATCGGCCGCACCGCCCGGGCCGGGGCCAGCGGCGACGCCATCAGCTTCGCCTGCGAGACCTACGCCTTCTCCCTGCCGGATATCGAGGCCTATGTGGGGCACAGCATCCCGATGCAGCCGGTCGATCCGGCGATGCTGGTGGAGCTGGACCCGAAGAGCCGCGTCTACCCGGAGAAAGGCAGCCGCCAACAACGCCGCCCCAAGGAGGGCCGCAAGGGCCACGGCAAGGGCCATCACCACAAGGAGCACAAAAAGCCGGAAGGCGCCTCGGACAAACCGAAGAAACGCCGGCGACGGCGCAGACGCAGCGCCAAACCACCCCAGAGCGGTGGCGAGTCCAGCTGACATGGATGACAAATGCAGCCGCTGTCGCAATTCCAAGTGCTGCACCTACACCACCGAGGCACTGGGTGTGGCACCCCGTTCCAAGGCCGACTTCGACCATCTGCTGTGGCAGATCTCCCATCAGGGCGTGGAGATCTACAAAGACACGGATGGCTGGTTCCTGCTGATTCACGGCAGTTGCGAGCATTTACTGCCCGGCGGGGCCTGCGGCATCTACGAGGAACGGCCGCAGATCTGCCGGGACTATGACAACGGCTGGTGCGAGTTCGACGCCCCGGCGGAGGACGGCTTCGAGCTCTACTTCCGCAACTACGCGGAACTACTCGCCTATTGCAAGAAACGCTTCAAGACCTGGGGACGCTAGGCTGACTTTTGCGCATGGACCACTGCACTCCATGGGGTGAGACGTCATTGCTTAAATCGCCTGATCCAGGTGATAGACAGCAATAACATCAGTAAGCCAATACTGCCGGCCCCGCCTCCACCTGTGTAACCCTTCCGGTAACTGACCTCCGCCACCTGCTCCCGTTTCACCTGAATCACGAACTCGTCGAGCGCCTGCTCCAGATTTGTCGTCATATCGGCCATGGCATTTTCGAAACCGGCCTCCTGCCCTCTACGCGTGGTCTCTATACTGCCGACCAGGGTGGATTTACCCTCCAATCGGTCGGTTCCCGGTGCACGAAACAGCAACTTCCTGGAGGAGATATCGAATACCGATGTATCAACGAAGGTATGTACATCATTAGTGCTGCCCTTGATCAGATAGGCGCCCACGATGGTCCAATAAAGGATCGACGCGGCGGTATCCTCCGCATAGATCACCTGGTCATAGGACACCAACGCCATGACATCCAGTCCGTGCAAACGGGCAATCTGGTCGACGGTATCGAATCCCCGCCCACTGTTGAGGTAGGCATCGGGAATGACTTCTATCTTTTGAATGAACTCCCGCTCTTGAAAGGCCTGTTTAACCCGGTTGAGCAGCTCCATTTTGTGCTCTTCCGAGAGTCCTTTGCGTAAATTACCCGGCACAAAGGCAAGCCCCGCGCGCAATGGCAGCTGCAGGCGCGGTACTGATCCATCCTGCTCGGGTGGCGCTTCACCCCGGGGATAGAGAAAATCGACCAGGCTGCTGGAAACACCTTGCCTGGAGCTGTCATGGCCCATGGCCTGCCACAGGCCGCTGCACCCGGTGAGCGACGCTATCAGACCGATGGCGACAAAACGGAGTAGCTGTCCACGCATGATTCGGCTCCTATGACTCCCTGATAAATGCCTTTCGATTATAAACGATACCCGGCTCGCTGTGACGCCGACAGCATCTGCAAGGAGCCATTGGAACTTTCCGTATCCAAGCCTCTCATAGCCTGAGATTCCGAGAACATGGCATAGATTCAAACAGGTTGTATAATTCGCGACCCTTCAAACACCGAAACGTCGTATTCCTTCAGTACAGTTCCATGAGCATCAACGTTTACACACTCCAGCAAAGATTCATCGACCTCCGGGAGAATAAGTTTTTCGAGACCTTCGTGATCCTGGTGATCGTCATCTCCGCCATGGTGATCGGCGCCAAGACCTACGCAATCCCGGAAACCACCCAGCGGGTCTTCGCGGTCCTGGATGTAGGCATCACCCTGTTCTTCCTGGCCGAGATCATCATCCGTATGATCGCCGAACGCAGTCTCAAGCGGTTCTTCACCAAGGCCTGGAACGTCTTCGATTTCGTCATCGTGGTGGCCAGCCTGATCCCCTTCGAAGACAGCGAGACCGCCTTGCTGGGCCGCCTGTTGAGGATCTTCCGGGTGCTGCGCCTGGTCTCCATCATTCCGGAGCTGCGGGTGCTGATGAACGCCTTCGTCACCGCCATCCCGCGCATGGGCTATGTATCGCTGCTGATGTTCATCATCTTCTACATCTATGCCGCCATGGGCAGCATCTTCTTCAGCCACGTCAATCCGGAGCTGTGGAACAACATCACCATCTCCATGCTGACCCTGTTCCGGGTCGCCACCTTCGAGGATTGGACCGATGTGATGTACGAGACCATGGCGGTGTACCCGTTCAGCTGGTTCTTCTACATCTCCTTCATTTTCGTCGTCGCCTTCGTGTTCCTCAACATGATGATCGGCATCGTGCTGGAGACCCTGCAGCAGGAGCACGAACAGTTCTCCCGGGAGAGCGGCGAGGGCGAGGCGGGGGAGGTGCACAGCATCGAGCAGCGCACCCGGGAGATGGAGGAACGCCTGGTACGCATGGAGCAGCTCCTGGAGCGGGTGGCTGATCAGTCCCGGGGAAAGGCGTAACAGAACGCGTTGAGCCCCGGCATGATCTCGGAGAAGTCGTGGATCGCATCATAATCCCCGGCCGATTTGGGCGGCGCCGCGGAATCGGGCCGCAACACCGCCAGTAACCACTGGATGCCGTAGTCTTTGGCGGAATCCAGCACCGCACGGTTATCATCCACGAACAGGGTCCGGTGCTTGTCGAAGGGCTCCACCGTCTGCAATTTTCCCCAAAAGGCCGGATCCTCCTTGGGTAGTCCGATAGCGTGGGAACTGATCACCTGATCGAAGAATCCCGCCAGACGGGTGCGTTCCATCTTGAAGGCCAGGGTCCTCTGGTGGGCATTGGTCACCAGCACCCGACGCTTGCCGGCACAGACCAACTGGTCGAGAAAGTCGATCACATGGGGATGCACTGCGATCAGATGTTCCACCTCCTCCTTGAGCAGTAAGATGTCGAGCTCCAGCTCCTGGCTCCAGTGATCCACACAGTACCACTCCAGGGTGCCTTCCCGGCTCTTGTAGCGTTCCAGCAGTTCCGCTTTGGCATCGGCCTCAATCATCCCCCGTGCCTGGGCATAACGCTGAGGCACATATTCCAGCCAAAAGTGGTTGTCGAAACGCAAGTCCAGCAGGGTGCCGTCCATATCGAGCAGGACGGTGTCGATTTGGTTCCAGTCGATCATCGGGTAAAGTGTCGCCATGAAAGTAGAGATAATGATACTCGGCTTGCTGCTTGCAGTCTCCACTGCAACCGCTCAATCCATGGAGGATTGGGCCTTTCCGGATGACGACCTGGAAGCCAGAATCGCCGAGGTCAGTGACGGCGAACTGACCCTGCTCGATACAGAGCCGGACCATCCGGCGCACCATCATCGGAATACGATCCGCATCAGCCAGCGCAGTCTCGAGAGCGGATGGGTGGTCTTGGAGCAGTGCCACAGCGACCTCGACCCGGTGGGTGCATTGGAGATCGTCTACCATCCCGAGCGGATCCGTCAGATCCACCTGCTGTCGACAAAAAATATCGCACAGGCAAGGGTCGAGGGCCCCACGGTGCAGCTCCAGGGCATCGAACCTAGCGCGCGGCTCTGCCTGCGGGCGGAGAGCCGGGCCCTCGCCGTACTCGAAGACGGCAGATATCAGCTAAGAAACGGCCCCTTCATGCGCCGCTTTCTGGACGGATATTATCCCATGCGGGTCAGCCTGGAGATTCGTTATCCGGCAGACCTCATCAAGTTAGCATCAGCGAAGCCGCTACCGGGTAAGGCCGGGTCGATGCAGCAGACTCCCGGGCGCATCGCCTGGGACAGCTGGTTCAAGGGTCGCCTCTTTACTGAATTCGAATTCCAACGGGTGCAACCCTAAAATGCCAATTCAACCGAAAATCACAAGCAGAAAACTGCTCGCCCGGACCCGCATCTTCCGGGTGGAAGAACTGGACCTGGAATTTGCCAACGGTGAAAAACGCACCTACGAGCGTCTGCTCGGCGGCAGCCGGGGCTCGGTGCTGGTGGTCCCCATGTTGGACGACAACACCGTGCTGCTGATCCGCGAATACTCCACCGGGAGCGGTGACTACCAACTCGGCCTGCCCAAGGGTCGCATCGAGGAGAACGAAGACCCCCTGCAGGCGGCCGACCGGGAGATCCGCGAGGAGGTGGGCTATGGCGCCAACGAACTGCGGCTGCTGCGTACTGTCAGCATCGTGCCCTCCTACATCCAGCACCAGACCCATGTTATCCTCGCCCGCGACCTGTTCGCGGACCGACAACCGGGGGATGAACCGGAACCCATCGAGGTGGTGCCCTGGAAGCTCTCCAACTGGGACGAACTACTGGCCCAACCCGACCTGACCGAGGCGCGCTCCATTGCCGCCCTATACATGACAAGAGACTTTTTATCATGACCCTACCCGTACCCAAGGAAGCGCTCATCGAGCTTGCCCGGAATGCCGGCGCCGCGATCCTCGAAATCTACAACACCGAATTCAACGTCACCGACAAGGCCGACAAAACCCCCCTGACCGAGGCGGACCTGGCGGCCCACAACATCATCGTTTCGACCCTGGAGAAACTCACCCCGGAGATCCCGGTACTCTCGGAAGAGTCCTGCCAAATCCCCTATGAGACCCGCCAGGCCTGGCAGCGCTACTGGCTGATCGATCCCCTGGACGGCACCAAGGAGTTCATCAAGCGCAATGGAGAATTCACCGTGAACATCGCCCTGATCGAGGATCAGCAGCCGACCCTGGGGGTCATCTATGCACCGGTGATCGACAAGCTGTACTATGGGGTGGTCGGAGATGGGGCCTGGATGAGCGAGGCTGGTGCCGATCTGCAACCGATCTCGGTGGTGAAACAGCGCCGCAACCCCGCTCGAGTGGCCGGCAGCCGTTCCCATGCGGGGGAATCACTGCAGAAGTTTCTGGCGAATCTTGGCGAATACGAGCTGGTCTCCATGGGCAGCTCCCTCAAGTCCTGTCTGGTGGCGGAGGGTAAGGCGGACCTCTACCCACGGCTCGGCCTGACCTCCGAATGGGACACCGGCGCCGCCCAGGCCATCGTCGAGGCGGCCGGCGGTAAACTTACCGAACTGGATATGCAACCGTTACGCTACAACACCAAAGAGTCGCTGCTGAATCCCTATTTCTTCGTGTTCGGCGACAGCACCGTGGACTGGTCGAGGTATCTCGCCGAGGATTGATCGATCAATCTGTGCTTTTCTGAAAGATGGGCATCACCCACCCAATCCCCCTGGAACGTGATTTGCTGATGGCCTCCCACCTGATCCATTGAGGTTGCTCAGAAGAATAACACCCCCCGCGGGACCACGGGGAGGGTGATGATGGAGTCAGAGGCTTTGCTATGGGTATCTTCTTGAGTCTGCCGTCACTTACCTGATTTTGCACGGCAGTCTATACAAGACAATAATGAGAGATACGATAAGGCGTCAACATTGCACTCACCCAGAAACCCTATCGAGACCTCTTGATGGATGCCTTGTTTCAGACAGCAGCTCAGGGCACGGTTACCGGCACCAGCCTACCAAGGCAAGGCCAAACCACGAAAATGGGACGGAGGTCGGCGCTACTGACATGTACCATGATGTCTGGAATCACAATTTGCGTTG
>JASJBU010000056.1 GCA_030066355.1 Gammaproteobacteria bacterium
CTGTTCACTGAAAAGCGTTGGGACCAGAATGACGGCAATGTCGAGTTCCTCAGCGACTGGAGTGAAATCGGTGAAAACGACGGGCCGGTGATCGGCTACGCGAAAATCTATGGCAGTAAACTGGTCTTGAAAGCGGGCGACGCGGGTGTCAGCCGCAGCGCGGATCTGTCCGAGGCGAGCAGTGCAAGGATGAGCTTCGAATACCGGCGCACCAACTTCGACGCGGACGAATATCTGCTCGTGGAACTGTCGCCCGACGGTGGCCAGAACTGGGTCGAGATCGATCGTATCGAGGCGAGCGAGTCCGCTGTCAGTGACGATTCCCTGATCCCCATGGCTTATGACATATCCGCGTATACCGGGGCGAATACAGACGTGCGTTTCACCACTCACAACTTCAGCGCGGCCGATCCGGATAAGATCGTGCTCGATTCATTCGAGATTCAGTATACGATGTCTCCTGACACCCACTATCCGACTTTGATCGACGCCGATCAACTCCATGCCGAGGGGATCGACGGTGCGGGTGTGACGGTGGCAGTGATCGACAGCGGCTACTTCTCCCACGAGACCCTGGACTTCGACCAAGACGGCGTGAGCCGGTTGCTGGCCCACTACGACGCCATCGCCGATGAGCAAGATCCGCTGAATATCGACACCGATGCCAATGGTCATGGCGTGCATGTCAGCAGCATGATCCTGAGCAGCAATACCGCCACCAATGGCAAGTTCAACGGCGTCGCTCCGGCTGCCAATCTGGTTTCGGTCAAGGCCTTCGATGCCGCGGGACAGGGCACTTACATGGACGTGATCCGCGCCATCGACTGGATCCTGGCGCACAAGGACCAGTACGATATCCGCGTGCTGAACCTCTCTTTCAGCGCCCCGATCCGCTCCCACTACTGGGCCGATCCTTTGAACCAGGCGGTGATGGCCGCTTGGGAGGCCGGCATCCTGGTGGTGGCCTCGGCCGGCAACACCGGTCCCGATCCCATGAGCATCGGCGCCCCCGGCAATGTGCCCTATATCGTGACCGTGGGTGCCATGACCGACAACTACACCCCGGCTGACGGCAGTGACGATCTGCTGGCCTCCTTCTCGGCTGCCGGTCCAACCCCGGACGGTTTTCTCAAACCCGAGCTGGTCGCCCCGGGTGGCCATGCGCTGGGTCTGATGCCGCTGAATGCGACCATCGCCAGCGAGCACCCCGAGTTCCAGAATGCGGCGAGCTTCTTCAGTATGTCCGGTACCTCGCAAGCCACCGCGGTGGTCAGCGGCGTGGCCGCCCTGATGCTGCAGGCCGACCCGAGCTTGAGCCCGGATAGCGTGAAGTGCCGTCTGATCGCTTCGGCCCGTCCGGCCCTCGATGCCAACGGTGAGCTCGCCTACAGCTCTCTGCAGCAGGGCGCCGGTCAGGTCAATGCCTATGCGGCGGTACATAACACCGCCAGCGGTTGTGCCAACCGTGGCATGGATGTCGGCCTGGATTTGGATGACGTCCAACACTACGGGGGGCCGGTCAACCAAGACGCGGACGGCAACTTTTACCTCATGGACCCGACAGGTGGCCAATACCCGCTGTGGAATGGTGATTTCATCCGGGGTGACGGTTACCTCTGGTCCGATGGCTATCTGTGGAGTGACGGCTACCTGTGGTCCGACGGCTATCTCTGGTCCGACGGCTATCTGTGGAGTGACGGCTACCTCTGGTCCGACGGCTATCTGTGGAGTGATGGCTACCTCTGGTCCGACGGCTATCTGTGGAGCGACGGTTATCTCTGGTCTGATGGTTACCTGTGGAGTGACGGTTTGACTGAAAGCGCCTCCATTAACGTTTGGGTACCCCAAGAGTAACCAACAGCGACGGTCGCAGGCGGCCGTTGCAACCACACCTGATTCGCCCGGCCTCGGCCGGGCTTTTGCTTACCTAAATCGATTTGGTGGAACCGCTGCGCTTGTTCCACTTTCTAACTTCTATCTGCTCGTTTGGCGGGGTGGAACAAGCGGGGTAACCGGGGTCCAACCCGGGAAGCCACGGCATCCGAACCTGGGTAACGCTGCGCTTCACCCAGGTTACTCTCTACTCGCTCAACCGGCCACGTCATAGGTAACCTGGCCGGATGGGTCGGGCCATCTGGGATCCTCGGGCCAACAGGTCAGATACGCATTGGGAGTTTTCATCTTAGCTCTTCATCAGCTTGCTTGTAATAAACAAGCAGCATCAAACATGCGACAGCGGAAAACCGAGCTACGTGGTATGGGTAAAGCGAAATTCGGCTGAAAATCTGCCGGCTCGCTGATCGATACACCACTTTTGTGGCGAAAAAACTGAAATTTCGGTGTATCAACCGAAAATCTGAACCATCCACCGTTTACTGACTTGACCGCCGGTACCGGCTATGTAGCACGATATGCCCAGGAAGTCACCCAACACAACATAGATAACCATATGAAATATTGTAAAAAAATGCGAAACCCGAGTCTTCTGCAATCGGCTTCAAAAATCTGGCACGAAGGATGCAGATTATTGGGCAATCCCTGGCATCCCTTTCAGGGAGCATCGGCTGGGCCTGCGAGTTGGGCTCTGCCCTTCAATCTGAAACAGTTACAGGAGAATGAGTCATGTTATTTCTGAGCAGACCGGCCCATCGGTTTAAATTGCTCGACGCGTTTGAGGCTCTAGCCAGATGGAGCAAATCCATCGCGTTTAAAAAGCAACAGCAAATGTTGTGGGTTACAGCAATCAGTGTTCTATTCTGCGGTACAGATGTCAGCTTCGCTGATTTGCCAAAAGCACCGGTCAATTCACAATCAAAGTCCCAAATCGAACAGTCGGTGATTCATGTCATCGTACAGGGACAAGACCTGGCCAGTGCAAAGGCGGCAGTTCAGCAGGCTGGTGGTCAAGTAACCCAAACATTCGCCATCATTCGTGCTGTAGGTGCATCATTGACAGATGCACAACGAGCAAAGCTCGAAACAATGACTGGCATTCGTGTCTGGGATGATGCTGATGTCCATACTTCTAGCATCGGTCCGATGTCAGTGCGTGACAAGTTCGATGCTACCTCGTTCGACAACAACGACGGCACTGTGCAGTGGAGTTCGAGCTGGGTTGAGAGCGATGGTCTTGAGCCAGGTCCCTACGGCGGCGCTGTGTCAGTAAACGACGGCAGCCTGTTAATGACTCGTGAGGCCACCAGCAACACCACGTGGGCGAAGCGTGAGGCTGACCTCACTGGATTTAGTAGTGCAACGCTCAGTTTCGCCTATGACATGCATGTCAGCGACGAGTGGGATGAGGTTGCCATTGAGCTGTATTACAACGGTGGCTGGTACACAATGCTGGAGCAGTTCAATGCCACACCCGGTACTCACTCCGGCTCCAAGATCTACGACATCTCAGCCTTCATCTCAGCGGATACCAAAGTACGCGTGCGCTTGGCCTCGGGTTTCCGCAATGTGGGTGACTACTTTGCCATCGATGACCTGCGTATCAGTGCATCCACCGAGGCCGGCAACGGTGTTGTCAACCGCACAGTACGTGACGAATTCCACGCAGCATCCTGGAACAACAATGATGGTCCAGATAATTGGGTACTACAGTGGTACGAAAATGATCCAGAGTCTGGTGGTGACGGACCTTGGTCAGGTCAGGTGCAGATCGTCAATGGTGAACTGCGCTTGGACGACCAACCGAATACCGGTGGCTTCCCACA
Source organism: Gammaproteobacteria bacterium (assembly GCA_030066355.1). Taxonomy (GTDB): domain Bacteria; phylum Pseudomonadota; class Gammaproteobacteria; order Chromatiales; family Chromatiaceae; genus JASJBU01. The sequence continues at coordinate 3,720 of JASJBU010000056.1, forward strand.
TGTTGCACGACGGGTGGATCTCTCCGGTGTAACCGATGCCCTGTTCAGCTTCGATTTCCGCACCTCTGCAGGCGTGGACACCAGCGATCAGATCGCAGTTGAGGTTTCCTCGGGTTATACGGGCTGCCCCATGTGCGCACCCAGCGATAGCATGTATACCACACTGGAAGTCATCGACGGCTTGCAAGGTGAAAGCTCTGGACGACGTACTTATAGCCTGGCTGATTACTTGTCAAATGACACCTGGGTGCGTTTCCGTGTGTTGAAATATTACGGCGGCAGCAACGAGTTCTTCTATGTCGACAATGTGGAAGTACGTGCGACCTCAGGCGCCTGGAGTATGCGTGACGAGTTTAACTTTGCCACCTATTCCAATAATGACGGTACACACCAATGGCTGTCCGATTGGAGTGAAATTGGTGAAAGTGACGGACCAGGTTTCGGCTCCGTTTTTGTGGGTGCCTATACAGGGGATACACAGCAGGGTCTCATTCTCGACGCACCTGATGTAGGCGTCCAAAGATCCGTTGACTTGACAGATGCTACCACAGCTGTTTTGAACATCGATTATGTCAGCATGCTGAGTGAGGCGGATGACGATTTTGTCAGCGTTCAAATCTCAATTGATGCGGGTAATAGCTGGAACGAGCTGACCCGAATCTCAGGCACTCAGGAACAGACATTCAGTGCCGATATCGCCGCCTATACCGGTGCAGATGTGAGTGTGCGGTTTGTCGCTACAGCGTCTCTATCCGGTTCCGTGGTAATCGACAATGTTGAGATCAGCGGTGCGGTCGGCACCCAGGGGAGTGATCCCGAAGCCGTTCAGGCACCCACGGCCTATAGTCACTATCCCAAGCTGGTCGCTGCGGACCAACTGCACGCTGAGGGCATCACCGGACAAGGCGTCACTATCGCTGTGATCGATACCGGATTCTGGCCTGCAGCGCCTTTGGCCATCGACACTACAGGGCAGGCTCGCTATGCAGTTCGATACGACGCAATCCGCAAGGAGATGCATTTGGGTGATGACCTGAATGGTCATGGAACCCATGTGACCAGCATCATGCTGAATAGCACAGCAGATCCCGAGTATGGTTATCACGGCATCGCGCCGGATGCAGGCATTGTTGGTGTAAAAGCATTCGACAATGACGGTCGTGGGAGTTACTCCAACATTATTCATGCGTTGGACTGGGTCGTGCAAAATAAGGATGTGTATGACATCCGTGCGCTGAACCTTTCTTTCAGTGCGGTGCCTCGGTCCTACTACTGGGACGATCCCGTTAATCAGGCCGTGATGGCTGCTTGGCAGGCCGGCATCGTGGTGGTGGCCTCTGCGGGCAATACCGGTCCCGATCCCATGACCATTGGTGCACCGGGCAATGTGCCTTATCTCATCACGGTTGGCGCGATGACAGACAACTACACCCCCGACAACGGTAGTGACGACCTGCTGGCTAGCTTTTCCTCCGCAGGACCCACCATTGCAGGATTTGTCAAACCGGATTTGGTGGCCCCTGGTGGACACATGACCGGTATCGTTGACCCTGTCGCGCTGTTCCCCAGCCAGTATCCCATGCATCTCGATGGTCACTACTTTTCCATGTCAGGCACTTCACAGGCCACGGCAGTCATTTCGGGCATCGTTGCGCTGATGATTGAGGACGATCCAAGCTTGACGCCTGATGATGTCAAATGCCGTTTGATCGATGCGGCTCGACCAGCCATGGATGGCGACGCACTGGCATACAGCATACTGCAACAGGGTGCTGGTCTGGTTAATGCCTATGATGCGGTGAACAGCACAGCGAGTGGTTGTGCCAACCGAGGACTTGATCTAGCGGCGGATCTTGACGCTACCAGTCACTTTGGTGGTCCTGTTAACCAGTATCCCGATGGCAGTTTTTATCTGATGGATCCAGACGGCGGTAGCTTACCCTTGTGGGACGGAGCATTTGGCCAAGGTACAGGTTATCTCTGGTCCGACGGCTATCTGTGGAGCGATGGTTATCTGTGGTCCGACGGCTACCTCTGGAGCGACGGTTATCTTTGGTCTGACGGTTATCTGTGGAGCGACGGTTACCTCTGGTCCGATGGCTATCTGTGGAGCGATGGTTATCTGTGGTCCGACGGTTATCTATGGAGTGACGGCTACCTCTGGTCCGATGGATTAAGCGAGACCATCAATATCAACAGTTGGATCCCGCAAGAGTAATCCCAACGGCGGGGCAGTTGAGGGCTGCCCCGCCACTTGATGACCATCTGCGGTTACTGAATCCCAAATGCGTACATCAAGTGAGTTGTTCCAGAGAATTGCTTGGAGATCAAGATCATGTTTAAAGTAAATAAACCCATGGGCCGGTTAGCCTGCCTGACGCTCGGTTTGGGTCTGTTGAGCGCGACTTGGTTCAACCCCCTGTCCGAGCCGACCCCAAAGGGGAGCTACATCATCCAGGGTAACAACCTGGCAGCGGTAAAGGCCGCCGTGCAGGCAGTCGGTGGTGAGATCACCCACGAGCTGGGCCTGATTCGCGCGGTTGGCGCACGGCTCACCTTGGCTCAGCAGGCTCAATTAAAGTCTTCTGAACAGTTACGCCTGTATGACAACAGCCAGGTAGAAACGGCGAAGAAGAAGGTGAGCTCCGTCGCTGCCGATAGCGCTGGGACAACGGAACCAGTCGTTGATAACAGTGCCAGCCATAGCGCTCATGTCAGCGGTGTGTCGGCAGACCGACTGCATGCGGAGGGCATGACCGGTGCCGGTGTCACCTTGGCTGTGCTCGATTCGGGGCTGGCTGATTTCAGACCGCTTAAACGCGACACGGGTGGGAACTTAAGAACACTTTCCCAATACGATGCAATCAACGATCAAGAGTTGTCGGTCTGGGCAGCGCCCAATGATGAAAATGGACATGGTAGCCATGTCACCAGTATCAGTATCAACAGTGAACTGGAATACAGCTCGGGTCGGTTTCGGGGCATTGCTCCCGATGCAAATCTAGTTTCAGTCAAGGCGTTCGATGAGCATGGTCAAGGAAGCTATGCGGATGTCATTCGGGGTATCGACTGGTTAGTCGCGCAGAAAGACAACTACAACATTCGTGTGTTGAATCTTTCTTTCAGTGCGGCACCACGATCCCATTATTGGGATGATCCCTTGAATCAGGCGGTGATGGCGGCCTGGCAGGCGGGCATCGTCGTTGTGGCCTCGGCAGGCAACACGGGTCCCGATCCCATGACCATCGGGATTCCCGGTAATGTGCCCTATGTGGTGACGGTGGGCGCCATGACCGACAATTACACACTGGACGACCCCAGTGACGACAAGCTGGCTGACTTCTCTTCGACCGGACCGACAGTGGAGGGTTTCGTCAAACCCGATCTGATCGCACCGGGCGGTCATGTCACCGCTCTGATGAATGATGATGGACAGATCGCACTGGAGCATCCGGAATATCACGATGGTGGGATCTTTTTTACCATGTCCGGTACCTCCCAATCCGCGGCGGTAGTCAGCGGTGTTGCGGCGCTGATGCTGCAGGCCGATCCGAGCCTGAGTCCGGATGATGTCAAGTGCCGGCTGATGGTCTCGGCAAAGGGTGCGCGCAACGCCGATGGCAGCCCGCGCTACAGCCTCCTGCACCAGGGTGCCGGTCTGGTTGATGCCTATGCGGCGGTCTACTCGACGGAATACGGCTGCGCCAACCGGGGCCTGGACATCAGTAAGGACCTGAGCGGCGAGGCCCACTACACTGGTCTGGTGCGCCAGGATGAGGACGGCAACTTCTACTTCGAGATCGTTGATGGCCAAAGTATGCTGTGGTCTGATTCCATGTTGTGGAGTGATTCGATGTTATGGTCTGACTCCATGCTCTGGGCCGATTCCATGCTATGGAGTGATTCGCTGTTGTGGTCCGGCTCGATGTTGTGGTCGGACTCTATGCTCTGGTCTGATTCGATGTTATGGAGCGACTCCATGTTGTGGGCCGATTCAATGCTCTGGTCGGATTCCATGTTGTGGAGCGACAGCCTTGTCGATTCGGTTTCCATCAACGTATGGGTGCCTCAGGAATAACACTTCTTACCGGCGGCCACTAACGGCCGCCGTTCACCACCCCTTTTTGACACATCCGTACTCTGATGTTCTGTAAGCTAGTCAGGGAATTTCAAGAAATTCCATACTCAACCGATACAAGGATAGATTTAAGAAGAATGGAGAAAACTTCCGCTTATTTCGGTGCCGACCGCAGCTGAGCCCAACCTGGATCATAGGGTCTGACAATAGATTGGTGATAACCAAGATGAGCAGGCCAGTCGGTGGCCCAGATCAGGGGTGATGAAAAAAAATGCTTCCCAGAAATGCTTCCTCGGCTGTGTTTCCTACCTTTCAGCGCTTCCCGATGGTTCCCAGGACAGATAATCCTGTGGTGAGCCAAGAATGGTCATGCGGTGCCTGAAACATGGTTCTAGGTAAGGCAATCTGGTTGCGTGCCCTCTTACTGGGTTGTCTTATGGGAGTGCTGGGTATGGCGTTCGCCCTTGAACAGAGCATTCCCTTCGTACGCCTGTCACTCGAACACGGTCTTTCCCAGGCGGCTGTGCGCAGCATCGCTCAGGATCGGACTGGCTTTCTCTGGATCGGTACACAAGAGGGGCTCAACCGTTATGACGGATACGATTTCAGCGTTTTCCAGCCGGCCTCCGGAGAAGATGCCAGTCTTTTGCAGGGTTGGATCGAGACCCTCTTGGTGGACAAGGCGGGGGCATTATGGGTCGGTACCAAGCATAAAGGACTGGTGAGAGTCGATCTCCATGAGGCTAGGCTGGAACAGTTTCAACATGACCCACTTGATCCAAACTCTTTGAGCAGTAACCGGATCTGGACCCTGCACCAGGATGCCCGGGGTTATTTGTGGGTCGGCACCCAGAGCGGTCTCGATCGTCTTGATATCGAGCAGCGAAAAATCGAGCGAATCGATATCAGCAGCACCGCAAACTTTGGATCTGGAGGTTTGCGGGTCACCAGTATCGATCAAGACAGCTCGGGCAAACTGTGGGTCGGTACTGACGGTAATGGTCTGATGCGTCTGGATCCCGCAAACGGTACCCTGCAGTTCTCTCGCAACGAGCCCGACGCACCTTTCAGTCTGCAGGAAGACCGTATTGCCAAGCTGTTTTCCGACCGACAGGATCGATTGTGGGTTGGCTCCTACAATGGTGGTCTGTACCGCCTTGATCCGGGTGCAGAGCGCTTCATCAATCTCACAAGCCAGCTGCGTGGCCGCCATAACTCGGCCGTGGGCATGGTTCGCGATATCTTTCAGGATCAGTCGAACCATATCTGGGTCGGCAGTGACGGAGGTCTCTGCCAGTGGAGTGATGATGCACGAAGTTTCGAGCGTTATGTGCACAACCGCAGCAATCCGCTGAGTCTCAGCGAGAACCGGGTCAACGCCCTGTTTCAGGATCGGGGCGGTGTGTTGTGGGTTGGTACCTACAATGGTCTGAACAAATGGAATCCATTGACTGGCAATTTCGGACACTACCAACAGACTCCGAACAGGCCGGAGGGCCTGGTGAACAACGTGGTGACCTCGTTTGCCGGTGACAGCCAAGGAGCTACCTGGATCGGCACCTATGGCGGAGGGCTGCAGGTTTTTGATCAGCGCATCGGTCGCTTCAGTCCAGGGCCCGAAGCACTGCAAGCCGAAAAGGTCATGACGATACATGTCGACTCGCAAGGCCGGGTTTGGGTGGGGACGTTCGATCATGGCTTGTTCAGGATCGATGGCGAAACCGGTAAGTTGCGAAACTACGAACATAATCCGCAGCGTGAGGACAGTCTCAGTCACAATGGGGTGACCGCCATCCTCGAAGATAAACCCGGCACCTTGTGGGTCGGCACTTACCAGGGCGGCCTCAATCGGCGCGTGCCGGGGCAGGAGGGATTCAAGCAGTATCGGCATGATCCTCAAGATAACTCCAGTCTCAGCAACGATCAGGTGCTGAGTCTGCTGCTCGATCGGAACGGTGATCTGTGGGTCGGCACAGATGGCGGGGGATTGAATCTGCTCAATCGGCAGCGCAACGGATTCTCTCAGATCCGCCATCAGCCTGACGACCCGCAGAGCCTGCTCAGTGACAGTATCTGGGCCATTCACGAGTCCGAGGCAGGTGATCTCTGGATAGGTACCGGAGGAGGTGGATTGAGTCGTTGGCGGTCTGCCCACCGGCGCAAGGGAAAAGTGGTGTTTAGCCATTACACCCGTGAGCAGGGTCTCCCGAGTAACTCGATCCACGGCATACTGAGTGACCCTCAAGGACGGCTTTGGATCAGCTCCAATCGCGGGATATCACGTCTCGATATCCCCTCCGGCAACATCCAGAATTACGATATCACTGATGGTTTGCAAGGTTACGATTTCAATCAGGGTGCTTATTATCGCAGTCCGGACGGCCAGTTCTTTTTCGGGGGTGTGAATGGATTCAATAGCTTCGACCCAATCTCCATCAAGGAGAACAGCCACAAGCCAAAAGTAGTCCTCACGGCGCTGAGAAAATACAACAAACCCTTCGACCCCAAGGTGTCCTTGAGCCGACTGGATAGGCTCGATCTTGCCTATGATGAGGATATGGTGAGCTTTGATTTCGCCGCTCTTGATTACACGAATCCGGCAGGCAATAGATTTATGTATCGCATGGATGGATTCGACGATGAGTGGATTCATGCGGGTTCGCAGCGCCGGGCGACCTATACCAATCTGCCTGCGGGTCGTTATACCTTTCAGGCAAAGGCTGCCAACAGCGATGGTGTGTGGAACGATACAGGTCTCGAACTGGCTGTCCGGGTGAGTCCTGAACCTTGGCAAACCTGGTGGGCCTACTGTCTCTATCTACTGATCCTGGCCAGTAGTGTGTGGATGTTCATCCGAGCTCAGACCCGTCGCCTGGAGCGACTCATGGAACTGCGTAAGGCGGAGGAGGCAAACGCGGCCAAGAGTCTGTTTCTCGCCACCATGAGCCATGAGATCCGCACGCCGATGAACGGAGTGTTGGGAATGACCCAGTTGTTGCTGGAAACCGTCTTGGACCGTACTCAATCACGCTATGTGCAGACCATCAAACGTTCGGCCGATTCATTGCTGGGTATCATCAACGATATTCTCGACCTCTCCAAGATCGAAGCGGGCCAGATAAAGCTGGAGAACAAGCCGTTCAATCTGCGTGACGAGCTGGAGGATACTTTGGCGATGTTGGGCGAGCAGGCCTATGCGAAGGAGCTGGAGTTGATCAGTATGATATCACCCGATATGCCGGTAGCGGTTCGGGGGGATCCGCTGCGACTGCGTCAGATCCTGGTCAACCTGATCAGTAACGCCATCAAATTCACTGACCGGGGTGAGATTACTTTGTATGCGGAACGGGTCGATAGTTCGGCCGGGAAGTCCCAGTATCTGTTCCAAGTAAACGATACCGGTGCCGGGTTGAGTGCAAAGGAAACCGGGCATATCTTCGAAGCCTTCCGCCAGGCCGATGGTTCCACGACCCGCAAATACGGAGGGACGGGTCTGGGACTCACTATCGCCCGCCGTTTATGTCAAGCCATGGGTGGGGATATCGGAGTCGAGAGTGAATTAGGGAGCGGTTCCCGATTCTGGTTTATGGTCCAACTGGAAATTGATGTCGAGGTCCAGGATGCCAAGCCACCCTTGGATATTTCCGGAGTACGAACGGTGATCGTGGATCACCACGAGAAGTCCTGTGAGGCATTGCAGATGCTTTGTGATACCTGGAAACTACACACGGAGACCTATACCACCGCAGGTTCCCGCATACTGGATCGACTGTATACAGCGCAGCAGTCGCGTCAACCCTATGATTTACTGCTGATAAGGCAAGATCTGCCGGGGATGGACGGCATGACCCTGGTCCGGATGATTCGCTCCGTTGCTGAGTTGGCTGGCCTAAACATCATTCTGCTGGTGCCGATCGGGCATGCCCGCTTACGGGAATTTGATCAGGACCCGCAGATCGAGACCGTGGTGACCAAGCCGGTACGGAGTTCCGCCTTACATGAGGCTATTTCGCATGCCTTGGGGATGACTGGGGCCGCCAGTGCGCTGCCCACGATCGATGTTGACAGATTGCGTTTCAAAGGTCGTATCCTGCTGGTGGAGGACAATTCCACCAACCAGGAAGTGGCGAAGATCATGTTACGCGGGCTCGGTTGTGAGGTTGTCACCGCGGCCAACGGTATCGAGGCTTTGGAGAGTTGGCAACAGGGTGGTTTTGAACTGATCCTGATGGACTGCCTGATGCCGGAAATGGATGGCTTCGAGGCGACGCGAAGGCTACGTCAACTGGAACAAGCAGAGGATCAGCATATTCCTATCATAGCGCTGACTGCGGGTACCGATCAGGAGACCCAAGACAACTGTAAGCTTGCAGGGATGGATGATTTTCTCGGTAAGCCTATGGTCATGAAGCAACTGCAGAAGACCTTGGCGCGTTGGTTGCAACCGTTCCCCAAGCAGGATCAGGTTGTTTCTGAGACCCATCAAAAAATCCAGCCTTCACATCAGGAGCAGGCGTCACTCGATATTCTGAATAGCAGTACACTGCATGAAATCTCCCAGCTGCAGCAGCCGAATCAGCCTGATCTGGTGAAGCACGTGATTGAAATCTACCTCCAGAACACGCCACAGCTGATCGAACAATTGGAGCGCGCGGCCTCGTCAGGCGACTTTGAGGTGCTGCGTCGCAATGCTCATACTCTCAAGTCGAGCAGCGCCCATCTCGGTGCCGGGCAGTTGTCCAGACTCGCCCGGGAGCTGGAAGTCAAGGGGCGTAATCAGAATACGCAGAATGTCGACCCGTTGTTGCTGCAGATCAAACATGGCTATGCAGACCTGGTCCA
>JASJBU010000020.1 GCA_030066355.1 Gammaproteobacteria bacterium
CATCTTGCTGACCTCCGGATCGGTGGTGCCGCCGATGGTCTCGGCCGCATCGAAGCCGGTGACCGCGATGTCCAAACGACTGAGGACCTGCCCAGGTCGGTGGCGGTCATCGGTCTCGGGGTGATAGGCCTCGAGCTGGGGCAGTCCCTCAGTCGTTTGGACATCGCGGTCACCGGCTTCGATGCGGCCGAGACCATCGGCGGCACCACCGATCCGGAGGTCAGCAAGATGGCCTTGGAGATCATGCGCAAGGGCTTCGATATCATCCTGGGTCAAGCCGTTGAGATCAGTGCGCAAGGTGAACAGCTCAGAGTCAGCGCCGGCGAGCGTGCGGTGCTCGTCGACAAGGTGCTCTGCGCTATAGGGCGCACACCGAATGTGGAAGGTCTGGCACTCGAAAATGCCGGTATTCAGCTGGATGACCGTGGGATCCCACTGTTCGACCGCCACACCATGCAGTGCGGCGACTCGCACATCTTCCTGGCCGGCGACGTCAACGGCGAGCGTCCCATCCTGCATGAAGCGGGGGATGAGGGAAAGATCGCCGGGCAGAATGCCGCCAGTGAGCAGATTACGGCCTTCCAGCGCAAGGTCCCGCTGGCCATCAACTTCTGCGATCCCAACATCTGTCTGGTCGGTGCCACTCACGCCGAGTTGGACCCGGCGACCACGGCAATCGGCGAGGTCAAGCTGGCACCGGTCGGTCGAGCCATGATCATGGGCCAGAACCGCGGCGTAATTCGGGTCTATGCGGAAAAGGCCAGTGGCCTGCTTCTCGGTGCCGAGATGGTCACCACCCGGGGAGAAAACCTGGCACATCTGCTGAACTGGGCGATCAGCCAGGGACTCAGTGTCGGCGACCTGATCCGCATGCCCTTTTACCATCCGGTCATCGAGGAGGCGCTGCAGGCGGCCCTCAACAATCTTTATGCCCAGGTCGAAGTGAAGAATCCGGGACCGGTCAAGGAACTCTATCCACTCACCCGGGATTAAATCCATGCAAGACATCCAAGTCAGCTTTCCCGGTGGTAAGCGAATCGATGCCAAGGTAGGAGATTTCACCATTCACACGGACCAGTCTGTAAAATACGGAGGCAACGCATCCGCTCCAGAACCTTTCGACCTCTTCCTCGCCTCGATCGCCACCTGTGCCGGAATCTTCGCCTGGAACTTCTGTCAATCACGGGATCTGCCCACCGAGGGGATCGGGCTGCGCATGGCCTGCACAAGAGATGCAAAGAAGAAGCTGTTCACCGAGATGAAGCTGCTGCTAACCCTGCCGGAGGGCTTCCCGGAGAAGTATCGCGAAGGCATCATCCGCGCCATGGGGCTGTGCGCCGTGAAGCGACATATCCAGGACGCACCGAGCTTTCTGATCGAAATCGTTGAGTGAGACGGTGAACATGTCCTGCTGTTCACCTGACGGAATCAGTCCGCAGATCTCATCTGTCTGCCGGAGTGCGGGAGCATACCGAATGAGAAAACGGATATGACACGTTTCCTCTTGACCTCTTCCATCCTGAAGTTTGCCGACAAGCTGAGATTTCGCCAGCTCTTCCTGTTGACCGCCGCACTGTTCGTCATCGATCTGTTGATTCCAGATATGCTGCCCTTTGCGGATGAACTCCTGCTGGGTCTGCTGACACTCCTGTTCGGCTCCCTTCGCAAACCCCAGGAGGACACCCAACAACTCGACAGAAACAAACCAGGTAACTGATATGCACCTCGAGCCAATAGCGGATCGACCCTCACACCGGTTCCATTGCATCTCACAGCCCGATCGCTCATCGGTGGACGGACCCTGGCGGCAGCGCCACCTGAAATCCATTTTATCGATTGTCGTCCTGCTCGTGCTTTCCGCCTGCGCCAGCCTGATTGATCAGGAACAACGTGTGAAGATCTCGATCAACGATATGGTTCCTTTGGACGCCACCCTGATGGAACAACGTTACCTCATCAAATTACGTGTGCAGAACCGCTCGGGAGATCCCCTGGTGATAGACGGCATGAGCTTCGATCTCAAGCTAAACGGCAAGGCCTTCGCCTCCGGGGTCAGCAACCAACAGATCAGCGTCCCTGCTTACGCTGAAAGCCTGCTCGAAGTCAAGGTGAGCAGCACCATCTTTGGCATCATCCGTCAGTTCCAGTCACTCGAAGAACGACGGGGCAAACCCTTTGCCTATGAACTCAGTGGCAGCCTGAGCTCACCGGGCAGCCTCTTCAACATACCCTTTCGGGAAATCGGTGAGATCGCTCTGGGGGCCAATCCTTAGCACGCTTATTGTTGGATATTGCTGGAGCACTCGGCGGCCAACCATGCTGCGATCCTATGCTCCGCCCAATACTCCGCACGCCAGGGAGCCGCGCCGCTGACAAATCCCACATGCCCACCGGTTTCGGGCAATTCCAGCCAGACATTCCCCGGCAGCTCGGCTTCCAAGGGGACAGTCCGGGGAAACATGAAGGGATCATCTTGGGCATGCAGGATCAGGGTCGGCACCCTGATTTGCGAGATGTACTGCCGGCAACTGCAGCGGCGGTAATAATCGTCGACCCCGGAAAAACCATGCAACACCGCTGTGACCTGGTCGTCGAATTGGTGAAACGTCTTCAATCGATCCACATCGACCTTCAGGGGAGTAGAAAAACGGCGAAATTTACTCTGGTACTTTTGTCTCATCTGCTTCAGCAGATACCGTTGATAAATCCGAGACAGACCCTGCCTGAGCCTGTGGGCGGCGTCGTCCAGTTTGAAAGGCACCGACAGGGCCGCAGCTTTGCGCAGCGGTGAGCACTCTGCCCGTTCCCCAAGCCATTTCAAAAGCACATTCCCACCCAGGGAGACACCGACGGCGGCGTAGACCGCACGACCGCGGGACTGCTGGATATGTTCGAGAACGGTCTGGGGGTCATCGGTCTTGCCGCTGTGGTAGCTGACCGGCAGGCGATTCGGTTCTCCGCTGCAACCCCGAAAATGCATCAAACAGACTCGGAACCCCCGTTGATTGAGTTGCTGCATCATGCCACCGGCATAATGGGACTGCAGACTTCCTTCCAGACCATGCAGGAACAGGACAATACGGCCCTTGGCAGGTCCCGACCAGGCCAGATCGATAAAATCCCCGTCCTCCAACTCCACCCGTTCCCAGTCGATCGCCGGCAGGTTGCGCTTACGAAACAGACTGGGCCAGAGGGTCTGGGCATGCTGACCCCGCAACCACCAGGCCGGTTCAAACTCACTGTGCATGATCGGCATCACAAACTCCAAGCCAACGGTACCTATGCCCTGGCAAGCAAGATGGCCCGCTGAGGCGCCGGATGACCCTCCACCGTTCGACGGGGATCTTCAGGGTCCAGGTAGTGTGAGAGGGATTCGAAGCGCATCCAATCAGTCGAGCGTTGCTCTTCGGGGGTTGTGGATGAATGATCGATCAATCGGATACCGGAAAAGCCGGTCCGCCGCAACCATGATACCAAGGTGGGTACGCTTGGCATGAACCAGACGTTGCGCATCTTCGCATAGCGGCCTTCAGGAACCAGCACCTCTCCCTCGCCACCTTCGATCACCAGGGTTTCCAGCACCAGCTCTCCCCCTTTGCGCAGAGCGCCCTTCAACTCGGCAAGATGGGCAAATGGGGAGCGGCGATGGTACAAGACCCCCATCGAAAAGACCGTATCAAAACCCTGTAAATTAGCCGGCAGATCTTGCATCGCCAAGGGCAGAACCTGCAGCGGATATCGACTTCCGAGAAAGTGACGGATCGCCCGAAACTGCATGACGAAGAGCTGGGTTGGGTCGATGCCGATGACCTGCCGCGCGCCCTCACCGACCATGCGCCAACCATGGTAGCCGTTGCCGCACCCTACATCCAATACCAGCCTGCCCGACAATGGCTGGATATGCGGGCGCAGACGATCCCACTTCCAATCGGAGCGCCACTCGGTGTCGATGACCAACCCATAGAGTTCGTAAGGCCCCTTGCGCCAAGGGTGTAACTGCATCAGACATTCAGCCATCGCCATACGTGTTTTGTCAGCACAGTCACTCGCACTGCCTGCAGTGACTCTGGCGGAATCGAACACCGCCTGGCTGATCGGCAACTCGGGTAGCCGGTCGATCGCGGTTTGCCATCTGGCCAAATCACCGTGGGAACGCTCACGCCAAATCGCCTCGACCTGCTCAGGCAATTTCTCCAACCAACGCCCCAATGGCGTCTCCAGCAAAGGCCCGATCCAGTGCCAATCCCGCTTCATTTGATGGCCAGCAGAGAGACGAAATTGAAGCACTGGAACCACACCTCGACCGTCTGGAAACCGACATCCCGGAGGCGCCGGCGATGAGTCTCCAGACTTTCGGGGATCAACACTTTGTCCAGCGCTGTACGTTTCTGACTGATCTCCAACTCCGAATAACCCTGGGCCTTCTTGAAGGCATGGTGCATTTCCACAAAGAGTGTCTCTCCCGCCTTGTTCGGTAGACGGATCTTCTCTGACAGCACCAGGATGCCCCCGTCCCACAGGCCGGCATAGATCGACTGGAGCAAGGCTCGGCGTCGGGCGACCGGGATGAATTGCAGGGTAAAATTGAGCACCACCATAGAGGCATCGAGGATACGGATATGGCGAACATCCGCACACACCAGGTCGACCGGTACCGTCGACTTGGCACGCTCGACAAAATGCCGTGCCTGCCACAGCATGGCGGGGGAGTTGTCGACCGCAATGATCCGGCAGTCCAGGTCGCCGACCCCCTGACGTATGGCCAGGGCGGCTGCAGCTAGAGAGCACCCCAGGTCGTAACAGCGGCTGTGCGGAGCGACCCGCTGTCCCGCCAGGGCACCGATCATGTTGATGATGGTGGCGTAGCCGGGCACCGAGCGGCGAATCATATCGGGAAACACCATCGCCACCCGTTCGTCGAAGACGAAATCCGCAATACCGGCTTGGATCTCGGCGTAGAGTCTGTCCTGTTTTGTCTTACCGGTCATGGAATTCGAGTTGGAGAAAGCGGCTATTTTACGCAGAATGGCTTGACTGCATAAAATAGAGGTGATTCTCGACCTGGGCAACCAACATGGGATTTTTGGATTTTCTTTTAACCACTCGGCAAAAGCAGGATAAGGTTGCCACCCGAATCTGCCTGGAGAGCGGCCGCTTTGTCATGTGCCCCGTGTGTCACGGTGTCACCGAATCCCGGGATCCCCAGGCCTCTCAGCCAGTGACAGATGACCTGGTGAGCCGGCTGGTCCGGGAGGGCCGGGCGGATGCGGAATTGTTCAATCGGGATGAAACAGAGGTCCACCGGGCGATCACCCGGGTCGCTAAGGCACTGCCCTATCACTGTATCTGCGAAAGCATTTGACCGCTGCTCAGGCACGTTCGAAGGAACGAGCGGCCCGATGCCCCGCTTCCACATCCACTCTGGCCAACAACAGGGCGCCCATCACGAACAGCAGGCTCACGGAGAGGATGGCCATGCGCGAGTCACCGCTCAGCACACCGACCCATCCCATCAGCACAGGCCCAATGACCACGGCGAATTTGCCGAGCATATTGTAGAAGCCGAAAAACTCACCGGCCTGATCATGGGGGATCAAACGCGCAAACAGGGAACGTGACAGGGCCTGAATACCGCCCTGCACCAGCCCGATAGCCATCGCCAGCAGATAGAACTCCCAGATCGAATCCATCCGGTAGGCCCAGAGCAGGATCAATAGATACACGAAGATGGCCAACATGATGCCCTGTTTGGGACCGCGTTTCGCACCAATACGGCCAAACAACAAAGCGGCGGGGAATCCGACGAACTGGGTGATCAGCAGGGCGACCATCAGATTGTTCGCATCGAAACCGATGGACAGGCCGTAGTCGACCGCCATACGAACGATGGTGTCCACCCCGTCTATGTAACACCAATAGGCCAATAGAAAGAGAAAGGTCATACGCAGTTGGCGGATCTTCCTGAAGGTCATTGCCAACTGTCTGAAGCCACCGCTCAGCCAATCCTTGGCTGGCGATTCGACGCCCGTCTCCCGGACTAGGAAAAACAACGGAATGGAAAACAGCGCCCACCACAAAGCGACCAAAATGAAGGAGAGGCGGACCGCTTCTGCAGCATCCACCAGGCCGAAGACATCGGGATAGAGGGTCATCAACACAGCAAAAGCGAACAGCAGCCCACCTCCGAGATATCCCAGAGCGAATCCCAGGGATGAGACCTTGTCGTAATGAGGCTTGTCCGCCACATCCACCAGCAGGGCATCGTAGAAGATGTTGCTGCCGGAGAAACCGATCAGGCCCAAACCATAGAGCACCAGGGCGGCCATCCAGCTGCCCATGGCCACCAGCTGGAGCGCACCCGTAGAGATGATCCCCAGCGCGGCAAAAAACAGCAGGAAGCCCTTTTTCCCACCCACCTGATCCGCGATGGCACCCAGTACCGGGGCCAGGCAGACGATCACCAGACTGGCGATGGAATT
The DNA here is from genome assembly GCA_030066355.1 of Gammaproteobacteria bacterium. Taxonomy (GTDB): domain Bacteria; phylum Pseudomonadota; class Gammaproteobacteria; order Chromatiales; family Chromatiaceae; genus JASJBU01. Next base: position 6,480 of record JASJBU010000020.1, read on the forward strand.
GACCAGGCCGAGGCGGAAGGTGCTCTCGGTTGCAGCGACACCGGTACTCCAGTACTGCTTGAAAAACACTGGAAAAAACCCGGCCATGACTGTCGTGGCAAAGGCCGAATTGGCCCAATCATAAAAGGCCCAGGCCAGGACACCGCGCTTTCGCCGGGCTCGCTGCATGGATTATCTCAGTGTTGGAGCTACCAGGGACTGGATCAGCTGCCTAGCGATCCGGTCACCCGGCAAGCGCCAAGCTGACCGGTTCGATCGGCCGGGCCGCTTAAATACCGGCATCCATCCCGATATTGGCCAGCATCGCCATGCGCACCAGATCCGCCAGGGAGCCGGCCTGCATCTTTTCCATGACCCGAGCCCGGTGAGCCTCCACCGTCTTGGCGCTGACACCCAACGCCGAGGCGATCTCCTTGTTGGCCTTGCCCTCGGTTACCATCGCCATGACTTCGTGCTCACGGGGAGTCAAACGGGCCAGGCGGGTCGCGATCTCCGCCTTTTGCGACTGTTTGTCGCGTTGCTGTTCATCCAGCATCAGGGCATGGCGGATGCTTTCCAGGAGCAGTTCGTCATTGAAGGGCTTCTCGATGAAATCCACCGCTCCCGCCTTCATGGCCCGGATTGCCATCGGCACATCGCCATGTCCGGTAATGATGATGACCGGGATGCTGATCCTCTGTTCCGCCAAATACTCCTGCAGTTCAAGGCCGCTCATGCCCGGCATGCGGACATCCAGGAGCAAACAACCGGAGCGCCCCGGATAGTAGTTCTCGATAAACGCGTCAGCGGACTCGAAGGTCTTAACCTGCATGGCCACTGACTCGATCAACCATTTGAGTGAGCTGCGGATTGCCTGATCGTCATCAACAACGAATACGGTTGGTTTGTGATTCATAGTCTCAAAAGCCTGCCAATTCCAGATTGGGATCGGAGGGCAGTACCACTCTGAATTCGGCGCCCTTGCCGATTTCAGATGTCGCGGAGATCTGACCATGATGCGATTCAATAATCTTGCGACTGATGGGTAAGCCCATGCCCATCCCACTCTCTTTGGTGGAGAAAAAAGCATCGAACAGATGCTCAATGTTTTCTGGTGGTATCCCCGGTCCGGTGTCCTTGACCAGAACCTCAACCTGGTCCTCTCCAAGTTTGCGGGTTACCAGTTCCAGTTTTCGACGATCGATGTCCACATGCTTCATGGCATCGATTGCATTGCGTACCAGATTCAACAATACCTGCTCTATCTGTACCAGGTCCAGTTCCGCAGGCAAAGGCCCCTGAGAAAGCCTCAGAGTAACATCCACGTGGTGCTTCTCTGCGACATATTCGACAAAAGAGGCAACTTCCAGGACCAGGTGGTTCAGATTGACGACACTGTGTTCCTGTGCCCGTTTGCCGACCAGGGCCCGCAGGCGCTTGATGATCTCGCCGGCCCGTTCGGCCTGCACCGTGATCTGTGCCATGGCATCCACCAGTTCGGCTTCCCCACCCATGCCGGTCTGCAGTCTACGTACGCAGCCACTGGCGAAATTCACGATGGCGGAAAGGGGCTGATTCAATTCATGGGCGAGGCCGGTGGCCATTTCACCCATGGTACTGAGGCGACAGACATGTACCAGTTCCGACTGGTGTTGCCTGGACTGTTGTTCTGCGGTGCGCACCTGGGTGATGTCCCTTCCATACAAGTTGGCATAGTCGAGTTCCAGGACCGGCACCATCAGCAGTGAATAGATCTGCTCTTCAAGATTGATCTCATACTCCCTGTTCTCGCCATCCTGCAAGGCATCGAAGATGAGGTTTCGCCAATACAGCGGCAGCGTCTGTCCCCGATCACACCCCCAGTAATCCAACAGTGGTGTACTCGCGGAATTGGCGTAAATGATGACGCCCCGATCGTTCACCCGCAATACCGGGCTGGGGTTTTCACTGGTGAACTTGGCCAGACTCTGAATGCGTTTCTCCGCCTCTTCTCGCTCGCTGATATCCCTGAGATAGATCGTGAAGACCATCCTCTCCTTGAGTTGGATGGGCATAACGGAGCATTCGACCGGTTTCTCGCCGCCAAAGGCATCGATACTCAGCATTTTCTGGGCCTGACACAACTTCTGCAGGGTTCCCTTCTGACGACAGCGCGCCAACATTTCCCGAATCTGCAAATGGTCCTTCGGGTGGATCACCAGTAAATCGATGGGATTCCCCAACAACTGCTCCCTGTGATAGCCGAAAGATTCCTGTGCGGTTGCATTGGCCTCGACGATCAGACCTTTCTTGTCCACCGTGATGATCGGGTCCAAGGAGTTTTCCAGCAACGCACTCTTCAATGCCTCCGATTCACGAATACGGTGCTCTTGGGCAACCTTGGTCTCGTCCTTCACATAACTGACCTGTTGAAAGAGTTCCTGTAAGCGGTTTTCCAATAGCAGGAGTTGGTTGCCGTGCCCGGGTGACTGCTGTTCTATACCCAAGGCATTGTGACCAAAGGTCGAGATTCTCTGCAAAATGTGGCTGAGCCTGGACGAGATAAGAAACAGCGTGATGGTGAAGGCGGCCACATAGACCAGCGCCTCGAAGAAACGCTGCTGCCGCACGGAAGCGAGAATATGCTCCAATTTGGCGGTCAGGCGCGAACGGGAAATGAATGTGAAAAACTGCAGATTACTTTGCGGCGCGAGATACAGGGCCAGTGCCTGGGATGTGATGAGATAATCCTCTGCCCAATCATCGAGCAAGGTCGCGGGTCCCACTTGACTGACTTCACTGCTGGTCAGCAATTTTTGCTGATCCCCTTCGAATAGCCCGATCACGATGCCATCCAGGCCGGCATACTGCTGTGAAGCAGACAGGAATTGTTCGTTAATGGGCATGACCAGCATGAGTATGGCCCGTTTTTCCTGGGCACCTGCGGCGATCTCTGCCCAAGTGATAAAATAGGGAACCTGCCAGAGGGCCGTGGTGATCCCCTTTAACTCATCGTCGAAGAGTTCCAGGGCCATGTCGATCGGAAAGGGCTGGTCCTGCTGGTGGTAGATCTCCCTTGGATTGCCTTGCAGGTCCAGCAACAGCACATGACTGGGTTCCACAGCACCGCGTAACGGCAATCCCTGTTCCATCCAAGGGCTGGGCTGATTGAAATAGACAAAGGTCTTTTCCCGGCTCTGATCCCATTGCGGGGAATAGACATGTCGGACCAGACGCCAGTTCTGAGCCAGTTTGCGCGTCGCCTCGTCCAGGTCCGTCAGAAAATATTCAAAACGCCGCCTGGTGTCGGCGGCGCGAATCTCCAGTCGACTCTCAAGATCACGTTGAAAAAAATCACCCAGTTCCTTGGACTGGAATGGATCGATGATCAGCCATGCAATGAAGCCGCAAAACAGCCCGACGAAAACAGATATCCAGGGTAGTGGAACACGCGCGATCCAACTTTGATCTCTGCTACGGTCTGGCGTAAACATCGGTAGTTATAATGTGAATTGCCTGTGAGGACACTCCATAGGAGACTATCTTTTACCCCTCTTGGCTGGATAAATCCAGACAGGCATCGATGAATCGCCAAATGCTCACACTTCACCAAAAAAAAGAGGCGCCACAGGCGCCTCATAGGGGTTTCGAAGATTACCTCGATAAACTCGTTATTGTTTTGACATTGCCCGCTGAGATGAATAAGCCAAGCTCCAGCCATAGATTGGGGGCACTACGACCAGACGCACAACAGCTCAGCAGGTCACACTGCATTGTCATTTCGGAAATCAGAATCACTGTCCACCATCCTCACTCAGTGTCTAATTCGACCGTGCAATGCGCTTCCCTCCTTCCTCCCCGCTTTCTTATGTCAATCTGTTCAGGGTGGGCATAGTATCTAATATAATAATTTAGGCTGATACCCGGATGATTGCCCCATTTACTTAGGGATTATCCCAGGCCATAACTCAGGATTGGCAGGAAATGAGCAAGTCATGAACGATAATCCCAAGAATAGCCAACAATCCTTTGTCGCACCTGGGTTTTTCCGCCGGATAGCCGCCATGCTGTATGACGGTCTGCTGTTATTGGCCCTGATCCTTGTCACGACCGCTTCGATCACCCTCCCTCTGGGTATGCCGTCTGGAGCGGGTCTCGTTTTCTATCAAATACTCCTGTTCGAGCTCATCCCGTTGCTCTTCTTTTGCGGTTTCTGGGTCAAAGGCGGACAGACCTTGGGCATGCGTGCCTGGAAGCTGAGGGTGATCAGAAAAGACGGTTCCCCGGTGAGTTGGATGGATGCCCTGAAGCGTCATTTTGCCGCCTTGCTCTCGTGGCTCGCCTTGGGATTGGGTTTCCTCTGGATCCTCGTCGATCCCGAGCGACTGGCCTGGCACGACAGGCTCTCGAACACCCGCCTACAACGACTCGATCAGTAACCGGGCACACCGGGATCTCGCAGTGATCTCTTCCGAGAGCAGCTATCCAGCATCTCGAAGATCGCCGCTGACTTATCGAGGATCTCCTGGTATTCCGCTGCCGCCGAGGAGTCGGCAACGATTCCCCCACCCGCCCAGAAGCTGATCCTGTTGGACTGGTTGACCAGAGTGCGGATCGCAATGTTACTGTCCATTGCTCCCGCGAATCCGATGTATCCGATCGATCCACAGTAGATCCCGCGCCGCGCCGTTTCCAGTTCTTCGATGATCTGCATCGCGCGTAGCTTCGGAGCACCGGTAATCGAGCCACCGGGGAAACAGGCCCGCAACAAACTCATGGCATCCTGCCCGCCGGCCAGTACTGCCTCCACCACACTCACCAGATGATGGACCCGGGCGAAACTCTGAACCTCGAACAGTGATGTGACTTCCACGCTGCCTATCTCGCAAACTTTTCCAAGATCATTACGCAACAGATCCACGATCATCAGGTTTTCTGCCCGATCCTTGACACTCTCATTCAATTGACTGGCCGCCGCCTGATCCTGTTCCGGCAAGACATGGCGCGGTGCCGTGCCCTTGATGGGGCAAGTCTGTACATGCCTTTGATTGACCTTCAGGAAGCGTTCTGGTGAAGAGCTCAGAACTCTGCCGAACGGAAATTCGAGATAGGCGCTAAACGGGGCGGGGTTGATCCGACGCAGACGCTTGTATGCCTCCCAGGCGTCTCCCTCCACATCGGCTTGGAAATACTCGGCAAAATTGACCTGGTAGCAGTCGCCTTCCCGAATGTAGCGCTGGATTCTGTTGAAGCGTTGCTGATAGTCGGTCCGGTTCAGGCTCGAATGGATCGGGCTCTGGAGACGAAACGTCTGGGTTACGGAATGCTCCGGTGGACGGCTGAGACGCTCAAGCAAACTCGCCCAGCGCGCTGCCGTCGCAGGATCGCTACCGGCGCTCACCAACCAGCTACAGCGTTCGATGTGGTCGACCACCAACGCCCAGTCATAGAGACCGATTGCCATCTCTGGCATATCTTCCAACGGCTTCAGGGCAGCGGGAAGCTGCTCGATTCGCCTGGCCAGATCATAAGAAAAATAACCGATGGCGCCCCCGGCGAATGGCAAGTCCAAACCTGGAGACAGCAAGGAAACAGCCAGTTCGCCCCGTAACAGCTCGAAAGGATCCTCGGTTGACAGGCGCCTGGTGCTGGCGGTGCGAATCTCTGTCGTTTGCCCGCGGGTGATCAGGGTTTGAAAGGGCGCGGCGCTGATGATGTCATAACGGCCCTGCTCGACCATGGGTCGCGCGCTATCGAGGAATACCGGCCAGGGGAGATCCCTGATCGATTCAAACAGCAGCGCGCTATCCTCATGATAGGCAAGACGCTGCTTGCGGGGAACGCTCATCCAGGGTCAGCGGCCCTGTTCTCCACATGCGGGGAACAGGGCTTCGGCAGGATCAGATATCGTAAGGGTGACGCCGGATGATGGTCTCTTTGCGGTCAGGCCCGGTGGAAATGATATCGATAGGGGTCTCGCACAGCGTTTCGATTTTATCCAGATAATTCCGGGCTGCCTCAGGCAATTGAGCGTACTCGGTGGCCCCAACGGTGGACTCCTGCCAACCCGGCATCTCGATATACACCGGTTCACACTTTTCAAACAGATCCGCACCCACCGGCGGTGTGGTGACCTCCTGCCCATTGAGCTTGTAGGCCACGCAGATCTTAATCGTTTTGAGTCCATCCAGCACGTCGAGCTTGGTAATACAGATGCCGGTGACGCTGTTGATATCCAGAGAACGCTTCAGGGAGACCAGATCCAACCAGCCGCAACGGCGTTTACGACCCGTCGTGGCACCGAACTCATGACCCTTGGTACCCAGATGATCTCCATCCGCATCGAACAGCTCGGTCGGGAAAGGGCCTGCTCCCACACGGGTAGTGTAGGCTTTGACAATGCCCACGATGTAATCAAGATAGCGCGGACCGACACCGCTGCCCGATGCCGCCCCGCCTGCGGTGGTATTGGACGAGGTCACGTATGGATAAGTGCCGTGATCGATGTCCAGCAGGGCACCCTGAGCCCCTTCGAACATCACGTTCTCACCCGCTTTGCGCAGTTGATGCAGCGTCCCGGTGACATCCTCCACCATGGGTTTGAGGCGTTCGGCCTGTCCCAGCAGATTATCCAACACCTCCTGATAATCGACCTCTCCGTACTCAAAAAGATTTTTCAGAGCAAAATTATGATAATCCATCACTTCCCGGAGGCGATGGGTGATGTGGTCGGTATCGAAGATCTCACCCAGGCGAATGCCTCGTCGAGAGACTTTATCTTCGTAGGCAGGACCGATACCGCGGCCGGTGGTGCCGATGGCTTTCTTGCCCCGGGCCTTCTCGCGGGCTGCATCCAAGGCGATGTGACAGGGCAGAATGAGTGGGCAGGACTCGGAGATACCCATACGGCTGGCCGCCGGTACACCATTCTGCTCCAGCATAGCGATCTCTTCCAGCAGGGCATCCGGTGCGAGCACGACTCCGTTGCCGATCAGGCAGCGTACATTTTCACGCAGGATACCGGACGGGATTAGATGCAGCACCGTCTGCTTGCCGTCGATGACCAGGGTATGGCCGGCGTTGTGTCCCCCCTGAAATCGGACCACTGCAGCGGCCCTATCAGTCAACAGGTCAACCACCTTGCCTTTACCCTCATCACCCCACTGAGTTCCAATTATTACGACGTTCTTTCCCATGGTATCTCTCGAAATGCTAATTTTGCAGGTCAGAGCCCGCACTGTAAGAGACGACAAGCGATGCGCCTGCAACGCCTTGTCGTTGAATCAAACCGGTATCAATTCCCACACCTTGCCATGCAATGATAACTGCTGAGTGCAACCCAGCTCCCTGGCCCCCCCCTGCTGCCCTGGCAGTCCACAAACCACACAGTATCCAGACTCGCGGAGTTCTTCAATACGCCGCTGCAGACCCTGATCTTCGTTCCAGGGGGCAAACACACAGGGTTGCTGTGCAGCTGTCTGTTCAGACTCGGCAAGCAACATCAGAGTCTTCAGATCCGTACTGAAGCCTGTTGCGGGACGTGCTCGACCGAAGACCTTGCCGATATCATCATACCGTCCCCCTCTGGCGATCTCCTTGCCGCTGCTGGGCACGAAAGCGGCAAACACCACACCTGTATGGAAGTGATAGCCCCTGAGCTCCGCCAAATCGAAGTGCACCGGCACCTGCGGCAGCCAGATTGAAATCTGCTCGGCCATCCGCTTGAGATACTCCAGGGCTGCTTGGACCGGTGGCGCCGCATTCCGCAGGGCTTGTGCAGCCAACTCGAGGGCATTGTCGCCATTCAGCTCGCCAAGCTTGTAGAGCATCTGTGCATGTTCGGGCTCGATCCGATAAGACGCCAGGAGTTCCGCGACTTCAGGCAGCGCCTTGCGCTGCAAGGCTTCGAACAGCGCGAGTTCCTGCTGTTTGTCCAGCCCGGCCTGGGCCGCCAACCCTTTGAGTATGCCGACGTGGCCGAGATCCAGGTAGACATCCTTGACACCGGTCTTCTCCAGAGTCTGTATCAACAGACGCAGGATCTCGATATCACTCTCCACCCCGGCATGGCCATATAGCTCCGCACCGATCTGCAAGGGACTGCGACTTCCGGCGAATCCGTCGGAGCGGGTATGCAGCACCGTTCCGAGGTAACAGAGACGCACCGGTGCCTCCGTGCCCATATGGTGAGCATCGATACGCGCGGCCTGGGGGGTGATATCCGCCCTGATGCCCATTAGGCGGCCGCTCAGCTGATCGGTCAGCTTAAAGGTCTGCAGGTCAAGATCGCTGCCGGTGCCGGTCAACAGGGAATCGAGGAATTCAACGAAGGGCGGGATAACGAATTCATAGCCCCAGCTTCGATAGAGGTCCAGCAATTCCCGGCGTTTGAGATCGATCAAGCCGGCCTGGGGCGGCAGAACCTCATCGATGCCGTCAGGCAATATCCAGCTTTTATTTTCCATCGCTCTCTTCAATTCACCACATAGAGCAACACTACACCCATGATCATACTGACCAGACCGCTGATGCGCAGTGCACGATTATTCTGCTGGGCGATCGACAGCATCATCCGGCGCATGCCTTCCGGGTTGAGGAAAGGCAGGATGCCTTCCAGTACCAGCAGTAACGCCAGCGCCACCCCGAGATCATGCCACATCGCTTCGCCCCATAAAAAAACCGGGAACACCCCGGTTGCTTAATCAACCCCGATTGAATCCAACATTGATTCAGAATACGGAAACAAACCATGTGGTTATACGTTTCCTGGTATGTTTCAACGTACTCAGCGATAAAAAAATCGCATCACAACTGACCTCCAGGGATGGAGGAAATGCAGTTGATTGTCCGGAGCAATCTCTGCGGACCTCCAGGGATGGAGGAAATGCAGTAAATTGTCCGGAACAACCTCTGCGGACCTCCAGGGATGGAGGAATTGCAGATAGATTGCCAGGAGCAAATTCTGCGGACCACCAGGTATGGAGGGAACGCTGATGACTTTTCAGGTGCCATCCCCACCATCTGTTGTCAGGCAACCCGGCCCGTTTGCCAGGTCACCATTCGACAGGTTACCCGATCGAAAGCCGCCGCGTATTCTCCCAAAGGCGGCAGGTCTTGTCTATTCTCCCCGTTGGTTCTTCAGATAACGGAAAAAATCCGAATCGGGTTGCAGCACCATGACATCAGCACGATCCTTGAAACTGGCCTTGTAGGCGTTGAGGCTGCGATAGAAGGCATAGAATTCTGCATCCTGGCTGTAGGCGTTGGCGTAGATCTCAGCGGATTTGGCGTCCCCTTCACCACGTAACTGTTCAGCCTGTTTATAGGCGTCAGAGACGATCACCACCCGCTCTCGATCGGCCTCGGCGCGTATTCTTTCCGCCGCCTCTCCACCTTGCGCCCGCAGATCCCGCGCTACCCGTTCACGCTCGGCGCGCATGCGATCGTAGACCGATTCGCTGACCTCCGGTGGCAGATCGATCTGTTTGACCCGGATATCGAGGATCTCGACCCCCAGCTCCGCGCCCTTGGCATCGATGTCCTTGGTCAACAGGGCCATGATCTCCGCCCGCTCGCCGGATACCACCTCGATTATCGTGCGTTTACCGAACTCGTCGCGCAGACTGGTATTGATGCGCTCCGCCAGGAGCCTGGCGGTCTTTGCCTCGCTACCGCCGGTGGAACGGAAAAACTGCGCAACATTGGAGATGCGCCACTTGGCGAAGGAATCGACGATTACGTCCTTTTTCTCGATCGTCAGGAAACGTTCGGGCCGTGCATCCAGTGTCTGGATACGCGCGTCGAACTTTTTCACATTGTTGATCACCGGCACCATCCAATGCAGTCCGGGTTCGTAGTCACTGCGGACGATCTCACCCAAACGCAGCTTGAGGGCGACCTCCCACTGGTTGACGGTGAAGGCGGCGGCATAGATGACCACCGCAACGACCGCAAAGGCCGGAATCAGCAGTTTGATACTTTTCATCATCGAACGCTCCTGCCACGTGTGGACTCCCGTTTGTCGGGTCGGGTTGATGTTGGACTGGCGGCTTCCGTTGAATAACTCTGCACACTCGGGGACTGCCCACCAGTCTGCTGAATCAGTTTGTCCAGCGGCAGATACATCAGGCTGTTACTGCCGGCGCTGTCCAACATCACCTTGCTCGACTGACCGAGCATGGTCTCCACTGCATCCAGGTAGAGACGTTCTCTGGTCACCTGGGGCGCCCTCTGATACTCAGTGAGCACCGCCAGAAAACGGCTGCTCTCACCTTCCGCCTCGGCAATCACCCGTTCCTTGTAGGCCTTGGCATCGGCCACCTGACGGGCCGCTTCACCGCGCGCCCGGGGGATCACCTCGTTGGCGTAGGCTTCGGCCTTGTTTTCCAGCCGCTCCTTGTCCTCACGCGCCTTGATGGCGTCGTCAAACGCGTTCTTGACCTGCTCGGGCGGCTTGGCCGGTTGGGTGTTGACACTGGTGATTACCAAACCGGTCTTGTAATCGTCAATCAGACCCTGTGCGGTACTGAGGATACGGTCCGCAATGGCGCTTCGACCCTCGGTGAGGATGAAATCCAGATCGCTCTTACCGATGATTTCGCGCACCGAGGTCTCTATCGCATCACGGATGGTCTTTTCCGGATTCTGGTCCTGGAACAGATAGTCGGCTGCATCCTGGATACGGGACTGTACCGTTAGTTCCACGTCCACGATGTTCTCGTCACGGGTCAGCATGGTCGCCTTGTGCCGGAACGAGGAGATCTGATCGACATTGACCTTAAGCACCTCTTCGACCGGGTAGGGGATGTGCCAGTGGGGTCCCGGATCCGTGGTCGCCGAGTAGGCCCCGAAACGCAATTCCACCCCCCGCTCCGCCGGTTCGATGATGTAAATGCCGGATGCCAACCACACCAGTACGACAACGACCAGAATCAGGCCGATGCTGGTGGAGCTGGGTCCGTGTCGACCGCCCTCCGTCTCGGCTTTGGGCGACTTACCGCCGCCGAAGATGCCACTAAATTTTTCCTGAAGCTTTTTTACCACTTCATCCAGATCCGGCGGACCCTGGTCGCCACCTTTACCGCTCCAGGGATCTTTATTACCGCCACCCGGTTCGTTCCAGGCCATCGATTACTCCAAATTATCAGCTGAAAAGACTGTGTGCCTTGATTTCGCATCAAGGCACCTTATGTAACACATTGGGTACTAGCAAACATTATTCAAGCCACTGCGGAGTCGCATTCTATCAGCCTGTCGGACTGAGGGGAATGAAGCCCACACCCATTAAGGGTCTGTCGCCGCAATCGACGAGCCAACGCGCCGCAGACCGGATCACTCAGCTCCAAAGCCCTGCGCCATCCGGCGAGGGCGGCATCCATCCGATGATCACCCACATCAGTTTTCCGAAGTACAAAGATCCTCCAGCGACTGGCCTTGCAACGCGCGTCCGAACGATGCTCAGATCATACGAAACAGTTTTCCAGTTCCGGTTCTTCCTTTAACAGTCGCCGGAACTCCCGCTCCGACATGTCAATTTCCATTTCCCAACCCCCTTCCTCGGTTCCCAACTCTTGCAGCACCTCACCCCGCCGATGCAGCAGCGCATGCCATCGCCCGTTCGAAGCATCGAGGCGAAGACGCTGACGCACATGGCTGCGTCGAAAGAATTCCTGCAGAGCAAGGTGCAGCAGTTCAACGCCCTGACCGGTGCGTGCGGAGAGCCAGACACGCACCACTTGACCCTGAATATTCCGATCGATACGGGGTACCGCATCTTCCAGGAAATCGAGCTTGTTGTAGATCTCTATCTGATGGACCTCATCCGCGCCAATCTGTTGCAAGACACGGTTCACTTCGGAAACGCACATGGCCCGTTGATGGCTAGCGGCATCCACCACATGCAACAGCAGTGACGCCTCGCTGGTCTCCTGCAGGGTGGACTTGAAGGCTGCTACCAAATCGTGGGGCAGGTTACTGATGAAACCCACGGTATCCGCCAGCACCACCGCCCCCTCGCCCTTCAGGTCCAGTCGCCGCAGGGTGGGATCCAGGGTGGCAAACAGCTGATCAGCCGCATACACCCCGGAACCAACCAGAGTGTTGAACAGGGTCGACTTGCCCGCATTGGTGTAACCAACCAGGGATACTGTGGGGATATCGGCCCGTTCGCGCCCGCGCCTACCCTGCTCTCGCTGAGATTCGACACGTTGAAGACGCTTTTTGATCTGGTCGATCCGTTGATTCAGTAATCGCCGGTCGGTCTCCAACTGAGTCTCGCCCGGTCCGCGCAGACCGATGCCGCCTTTTTGTCGTTCCAGATGGGTCCAACCCCGTACCAGCCGAGTGGAGAGATGTCGAAGTTGCGCCAGCTCCACCTGCAACTTACCTTCGAAGGAGCGGGCCCGCTGGGCGAAGATATCGAGGATCAGTCCGGTACGGTCGACGACCCGACAGTTGAACTCCCGTTCCAGATTACGTTCCTGACTGGGCGACAGGGGGTGGTTGAAGATCACCAGTTCCACCTTGGCGCCCTGGACGAGGTATTTGATCTCTTCGGCCTTGCCACGGCCTACGAACAATCTCGGATCGGGGTACTGTCGGCTGCCTCTGACGAACTCGATAGGCTCGGCACCGGCTGAAATCACCAGATCGGTGAATTCTTCCAGTTCATCAGGATCTGTGCTCCCACCGAGATCGATGTGCACCAGTACGGCACGTTCGCCCGACTTGGGACGTTCAAACATGGGAGATAGGCATTAAGCAAGCAGCCTGCGTGCGATCTAGTGCGGCTGGACGAACCGGCAAGTCCGCCCAGCCGGCGGCCATGGATGCAAGGTTAATAATTTCCGGCGGATGATTGCTCCTCCGTCTGGCCGTTACTGTGTTGGATGCGTACATTTCTAGCGGGAACGATGGTTGAAATTGCGTGTTTGTAAACCATCTGACTGACACTGTTTTTCAGCAATACTACAAATTGATCGAATGACTCGACCTGGCCCTGCAGCTTTATCCCATTCACCAGGAAGATGGAAACCGGTACCCGTTCCTTCCTCAGCGCGTTTAAAAAAGGGTCTTGTAGACTTTGCCCCTTAGACATTTGTCATTCTCCTTGTTGTCGTTATCTGTATCTGATATTTGAAGAAAACTACACGAAACTGCAGCAACTCCCTACACACCCGTTTCGCAACCTGAGTTTAGCACAATGTTCTGATTTTCTTGGCTTTCGAAGCCCCACCAGCGCGTCACATCGTCAATTCAGGCAGCTCTTGCCTGAGCAGCTGTTGTGTTTGCGCCGCTAGATCTCCCCCCTCTTCATCAAGCCAATGACAGTCTCGATTTGCCCTAAGCCAGGTATACTGTCGTTTAGCGAGCTGGCGGGTCGCAATGATGGCTTTTTCGACCATGGCGTCCCATTCGAGTTCGCCTAACAGGTACCTGAACATCTGACGATAGCCTACAGACCGCATGGATGGCAAGTCAGGAGTTAGGTTCCTTATGCGTACCAGCCGCCTGACCTCGCCCTCGAACCCCTGTTCGAGCATCTGCCGGAAGCGCT
>JASJBU010000104.1 GCA_030066355.1 Gammaproteobacteria bacterium
CGTTTCGTGGGCACGTGGCAGCTGAGAACACAGGATATGTTGCAAAGGAACCTGGCGCAGTTTCTGCCCCGCAATTTCAGCCTGCCGCCTACCGGCCAGGGTCAACCGAACTTGACGTTCCGGATCATCATTGCAGAGCCCCAGAATGTTGTATTCCGATTGTCCATGACGCATTGCGATGATGTGCACCACCACCCCCATGACCGCTTTCCTCAGCCAACAGAATATCAAAAAAAACCACTCAAAAGACAAGCCAGTGATTTTACGGTCGTTCAACCCGCACAGCTCAGCTGTGGTCACGCCCCATCGTCTCATCGTCCTCCAGGTCTTATTGATCTTGCCCAACAAGATACCATCAGGGTTTGATCAAGATTAAAAATCGAGCTGGCTGCGAATCTGGAAGATCTGTGACCCATCACCGTCATAAACACTGCCCGGGCGATCGACATTGAGCACATGGATGTAGTTGGCCATGAGGCGCACATTGACGTTCGGGTACCAATTGAGACCGAGAGTGAAAAGGTCCAACTCTCCCCCGACCACCTCCTCATCTGTGAGATCGAGCCGGCTGTAGCGCAGTGCCAGCTCCCAAGCACCGGCGCCCCCCAGATTCAACGGCCGCTTGGGTGCTATGCCGCGATACACACCTCGTTGATGACGATAGGGCCGCGATTCTCCGGTCAGCAGATAACTCGTGTAGACATACCAGCCAGAAAAATCCAGGGTCGGATTATCGCCGTTGCGGTGTGTCTCGGTCTTGATATATTCGGCCTGCAGCGACCATGGTCCGATCACTGCGGCGGCTTCCGCACCGAAACGCCTGACTTCGTCCACATCCTTGATATTGCCGGTATCGATAAACGGGGTTTCAATGAGATGAGACTCCGGTCGTGCCTTAAAACGTATCTGACCCTCATCGAAGACCCGGTAGGATGCGGCCAGCCCGGTATGCAGCATCGAGGTTTTGCTTCGCAGAGGTAAATAAGTAACGCGACCCGTGACTGCCCGACTCTGCTCGTCGGACGAATCGTCCCCACTGCTGCGACTCAAGTCCCTGTCACCGAACAGTCCGGCGCTTATGCTCCATCGTCTTACACTGCTGCGCAGGCCCAAACCCAGGCTGCGTGCCGGAGCGAGAGCGCCAGATACCGCCGCTCGTTCCATGAAAGTGGTCTCCGAAATAGAGGTCCAACGCTCAAGGCCAAAGGGCTCCTTGAAATTACCCAGCGTGATGAGCAGGGGTTTGAAGCCCCGATACCTCAGGTAATTGCTTTTCAGCTCGGCACCATCCTGGGCAAACTCCACCTCCGACTTGAATTGCCAATCATCCCAAAGGTTACCGCGCAGAGACAACCGGCTGCTGCGAATCTCGGACTCGTTATCGAGCCTTGTCTTATCTTCATCGTACCAGGCTGCATCGATTAACAAGCGGCCACCCAGCTCGAAGCGGAAGTCACCATCCGCCGACTCGACTTGCAGACCACGGCTAGTGAAGCGTGCCGTTGAATCCTTGATTACCTGCCGGGTAGCCGACCGATCTTTGCTCCGGGAAATGCTTGCATCTTGAGCCGGTGATACGGTCTCAGTGGTCCTTTCCATGGCCGTTCCATCTGTTTCCTCCAGCGCCGTCTTATACAGAACGTCATAGGCCTCTTGACTGATGGTACCGTTGTCACGCAGTACCTTGAGCAGCTCCAACATGGTCCGTTGCCCAGAGTGAGCCGTCATCGGCATCAGGCAAAGACTGGACAACAGCATCACTCCAAGCAACGACGCCACCCTGCGTATGGGCTTAGTCGGCTTTTCCGATAATCTGGGCAGCCACTCCCGAACCGCACTCAGGAAGGTACTTAATCTTGTTTTCAATCGAGTGCCGGTCGTCATTGTTTTTTCATCCTTTCTCCATATTAACCGGCGGAGATCCTGTGTTTTTATCTGCTATGTATCATTCTCTGCTTTCTGGGACTGCCTGAATAGTTAGGGATTTCACTTCATATCCCGCGCAATTACCCGAAATTCCACGTCATCGGACGCTGCATTTCCCTCTCAATCAATGCCAGCTCGATCTTTTTTTGCCTTTGCGGAATGATTAATTTTCTCCTCTCATCCGCTGACAGCGACTTTCCGGCTAATGTAACGAACGCCGGTCCTGGTGAACTCAAGCGCATTCGATCAGACATTTGCATTACCATTTTCGGCACCAACCTCCTTGCAGCGCATCCAACTAATCAAGTCTTTTCAGAAAACAAACAACCCGTTTCGTTTCGACAAAACCGAGCGTCTTATGAATGGTGATGCCAAGCTCATTGGACAAATCCGTATCGCTGGCCAGTTCTGAAAAGCCCTGATCGATGGCCCAAACCTCGGCTTTTTGCATGAGTTGTTTGCCCAATCCCCTTCCCCGATACCCCACCTGAACGAACCAGCCTTCCACATATGGCACAGGTGATGACCGACTCCCCTCGGCAAAATCGCGAACGTTCAACTCGATGAAGCCAGCCAGCGATCCCGCTTCGTCTTGCAGGACATATGCTTTCTCGATATCGATGGATTGTCCGGAAAAAAACTCACCGATCTCCACAAGATGATCCTCCAATGCACCCGGCCAGAGCTGGGCTCGCATCTGCGCCCATTCCCGTTGATCGCGTTCTTCCGCCTCTCTGATCTTCACGGTCTAAACCTCATGTGCATACAAAACCACCCGAATTACACGCTTATCGCAAGCTTATCCCAGAAAATGACGCGCGTTTTCAGTGGAGCGCCGCAACCGATAAAGTTGCCAGGTATCCGTTTGTTCACCGTCACACATGCCATAGCGGAACGGGGGTGTCAGATCAGGCAGCACATACCTTAGGTCCGTGAACCACACACAACGCTCTCCTTCCGATAGGTCAAGGCGATAGATGACCGGAAATTTCGCAAATCGTCGGAAGGGAGTAAATTTTTCGTCAGACCAAACCACTTTAACAAGCTCGATTTCATCATTCCGCGTACCATATAGGTGTCGGGTTTGCCAGATCAGGTGCTCCACGGGCCGATAGGCCAACCACAGATCACCGAGCCAGCCGAGGCGTTCGGCCAACTGTTGACTGGTTTCGAGATGGCCCAGATTCACCAGCGCCACGTCATATCGATCCTGATCAGGTACGATAATCATCCAATTAAACGGGGACAAAGGCTGCGGAAGGGCATGGGCAGTAGACTGTTCATGCTTGATGCTCTGGATATATGCCTCACCTATCGATCTGGCCTGTTGCTGCAATATCGCTTGGCCGGTGAGATATCCTGTCAGGACCAGCAGGCCGAGCCTGGCGGACAATCCTGGCCGGGGTAAGGTTATGGATAGGATCAACCCGGCCAAGACGACGAAACTGAAGTAAGGATCGATAAAAAAAGTGGTGGAAAACGCCACACGCAGATCGGACAGCGGCCACCATATTTGGGTGCCGAACGCCGTGATGCAGTCGGAGACGATGTGGGACAGCAATGCCAGCAGTGAGATGACATAGATCGACCGCCAGCTCAGTGCATTTTGGAGGACTCGAGCAAACAACAGGCTCATCAACAGTGCCCAAACAGGCGCCATCAAAAGTGAATGGGTAGGCCCCCGATGCCAATCAGCCAGAAACAGAAGTGGATTTAACCAGAAACTCAGATAATCGATATCGGGAAAGGCAGCGGCCAGTCCACCCACCCATACGGCCGTCCCGTGACTGGCCTTGCCAGACCAGCCCTTGTCGGGCGTAACCGCCCTGACGAGCAGCCCCCCCAACAGTGCATGAGTCAGGGTATCCATATTCGTTCATGACATGTCAGTCAACGAATGAGTTTTCAGCATTATCTAGGTCACCGGATCATAGTCATTGGTTGACGGTTCTTTGTTGGCGGTCCGGGCATCGCCATGCCCTCTCGATCGATCCGCATCACAACTCAAGAGGAACCCGGCACGACTCAATTGTCGCTGAAGAAAGCGTGAAGTTCGTTCGGCGTTCAATGAATCATCGAACATCCAATAGGAAAATGTGGCCAAGTAGACACTGGTATGAATCGTCTCCTCCAGGGCACGCCGTGGAAAACCGGCATCGTAACCCGCCGCCTCCCGCATCCACTGTACCGTCCTACTGATCCGCATCAAACCCGGGATCTGGATATGAATGTGCCCAGGCTCCAGCTTGCCGAGGATCATCTGCCGCGTCACCCGACGATGGCCGGAAAGGGCACTCAGCCAAGTCATCATCACTCTGTGCATGCGTTGCCGACAGCTCGGCTCTAGAGCTTTCCACTCTGCAGCATCCTGGAGCATGGCACTATCGGCCCGATCGAACCATGCATCCACCAGTTGATCCTTTTCACTGAATTCCTGTCGGATATCTTCGAGTGAAATGGACAGGCTATCGGCCACATCATGCAGGCGTACCTCCTCCCAACCCTTTGTCTCTGCCAGAGAAAGAGCTGCATCGACAATACGTTCTCGTTTGGATCTTTCACTCATGACCAGCCACCAACTACGTCTCATACAAGGTCGGTATAACTTATTGTTCCACTCAAGTATAGTCCAGCACCATTCGGAAGGATGGCTTGATTCAGATCCCTCGTCGAGTCAATTCGGGGAGCGGGTTGTTGTGATGGTCAGGCAAATTGACGGCGACGCGCAAATCCAAATCCTTACCCAGCTGACACCATGCGGGCAGTCTATGGTGTTTCGGGTAATTGATCGATCTCCATGGAGTTCCATATCCCAGATCTCATTCGCACCCATTTGGCGTGAAAGCACCTCAGGCTCCGGGCAGATGATCGTCATTACCCTAAGATTGGGTCATCATTGTTTTTACAGCAGGGGCCCCTGCCCACTGATTCTGCAGGTTGACTGGTAATCCTGTTCATTCCATTGAATTCCCGATCCCATGTGATGGGTCATTTAAATGGTTTTTTGCCAAAACATGGCCACTCCCAGCTCAGGACTCAATTCGTAACCCGAAAAACCAAACTTTCTATATGCTGACTTGGCCACATCATTCTTACTCAGGACCTCTAGCGTGATTTTGCAGCAATGCTTTTTCCTGGCGATTTGCTCTACCATTTTCAGCATTTTTTGGCTGATGCCTTTACCTCTATGCTCTTTCAGCACAACCACATCATGAATATTGATCAGTGGCCGACAGGCAAAGGTAGAAAACACCTCGAAGCAATTGATCAGGCCAACTGATCGGCCGTTGGCGTAAGCGATAATCGAGAAGGCATGAGGCAATTTGGATAATTCATTAACCAAATTGGATTTTACCTCATCAGCAAGGGGGCGCCCCCCTCCCATGGGATCCGCGGCATACTGATCAAGCAATTTGGGTATTTCTTGTTTATGTCGCTCGTTGGAATAATCCGCCTCTACAACTTCGATATTCATTTAATGCCCTGTCATTGTTCAGATAATCAAAGAGTTCAAGGACCCGTAAGGCCGTGAGGAGTCAAGACCCTGGCATACCGAAAATCTACCTATGTTGATCGATCAGTATCGGATTACCGTCTGGGTCTTCAATCAGAATACTGCCCGGACCCACAGCTTGTTTGGTGTTGTCATCAATGATTGTCAACCCCCGACGAATCAATTCGTCACGCAATTCTCTCACGTCAGTGAATACATCAATGTTCTGCGCAGCCTGGTTCCAGCCCGGATTGAATGTCAGCATGTTTTTCTCAAACATACCCTGAAACAACCCGATCACATGATCGCCATTTTTCAAGACCAGCCACCCTTGCTCACAATCGCCTTCGAGAGACTCAAATCCGAGTTTCTCGTAAAATTCTTTTGAGATCACAATATCCTTGACTGAAAGGCTTATAGAAAAAGCACCCAAGTTCATGTTTCTCTCCACATCGTTGTCGCGCTTTTTCCTGTGAGAAAAAAGCAGATAATCTATCCGGTAGCTGCACGATATTATGCTCCTCAATGCTCCAGTAATATCCTTACTAGCCATAAAGAAATATCGTTTGGTGGCAAGAACCCCCATCCAGACCAGCATCCAGCATCATGTTCATCTTTAAAGATTCCCAGAGATCATCCGGGTCTTGAGCAGCTCAACAAGGTGTTCGGGTATATTGAGCGCTCCTTTGAAGTCCGTTCCGTCCAAACGCGCATTGTAAAAGAGCGCGCCACTGAGTTCAGCGCCACTGAATCGGCTGCCGGTCAATGTTGTTCCATTCAAAACAGATCCTGAGAAATCGCTCATGGAACAATCGGCTCCCTCCAATGCAGCACCCGTGAGGATCACGGTACGAAGGCTTGCCCCCACCAAGCGGCTCTCAATCAGCACCGCTCTGAGCATGAAGGCCTTATCGAAACGGGATGCAGACAGATCACTCAACTCCATGGATATATCTTTCATGTATGCCAGTTTGAAGTCCGCGTTCCTGATAATGGATTCATTGAGACTGGCGCCAAACAGATTGGCGCGGCTGAAGTTTGATCCATTCATTGTCGACCCATCGAAGTTGGCATGAAACAGATCGGCCTCGATGAAATCTGCACCGACGATCTTACAGTTGTTGAATTTCGCCCATTTCAGGTCTGCTCCTTTCAAGCTGGCCCTTGAAAGATTGCAGCCCGTGAGATTGGCATTCTGCAAATCGACACCGTCCAACTGCGCCCCCTGGAGGTCGACGTCATGCAGTTGACCACCATTGAATTCGCAGTGGCGAAGATCCTGCATGGCGGCGGGATTGGTGCAATCTCCAACCGGTAAGTCTTCAACTTGGTCGGCTAAAAGAATGCCGGACATTACAATAAGGCTGAGAATGGCTGCAGGCTTCATGAGTGGCGATAAGTTTTTGTTGAATGACGCGGATGTGATTGGCCTAGAAAGGCCCAACCGAAGTGATTTCACCCTTTACCAGCTTTCCATCACGTGGGGTAATCACTATGCTGTCCACAAGTAACATCGTGCTGCTTGATAACTTACCGATAGATTTCGATTTTATTCTTGATATTCATCAAGGCCTCAAGCCGCGCACCATGGATTAATGGTTGAATCACCAATGGCATAACACCCATGTTTGCCACTGGGCTACGCTTGATTGCCAAATTGAATCTAGCGGTTGGAATCAGGCTTACTGCACAGATATTTAATCGTCAGTTTTCCCGGCCTCTCATCATCCGATCCTGCCTTACTCCGGAGGGTGAAGGAAACATCTGACTTGAGAATGACTAGAATGAATCGTTACCCTATGTTCTGCCTTCTACAATTGTGGGTTGGACTGGCCATGATCCAGCAGGCTATGGCTTACGACTACGATCCGGACAACGGCGAGGAGATCAACGAGGTCTGCGCCGGTTGTCATGGCGCATACGGCGAAGGGGGCAAACAGGGCGAATACCCCCGTTTGGCAGGGATGCCGAGCGAGTTCATCGCCAAACAGCTGCACCTGTTCAGAGATCGCGATCGTCCCAACCTGGCCATGGTGGAGTATGTGGATCACCGCCAGATGCCGGACAAGGATATCCAGGACATCTCCCGCTATCTCTCCGAGATCCAACTGCAGACCCGGTTGCCGCCGGTGGACGAAACCGCACCCGGCTTTGACGCCTATGCACGTCTGTTGGAATCGAAGCGTCTGATGCAGATCCCCCGTGCCGAGGGTGATATCGAAGCCGGCAGAAGGCTCTACCGTAAGGAGTGCGCCTCATGTCACGGCGATGAGGGCTGGGGAGATGCGAAAAAAGCCGTGCCGATGCTGGCGGGTCAGTACACCAACTACCTTTGGCGGCAGGTGAAGAAATACCGGAACAAGATCCGTATCCATGACGAAGACGCACCGGATGAGGAATTGCTGGCCGACTTCAGCGACGATGAATTGAAAGACATCTTCGCCTACCTCTCCATCGTGGATGACTGAACCTAGAATCGGCTGTTGGGCGGGTTGAAGGGCACACTGAAAAATGCTCCTGCATTTTCAGCACTTCCTACGTCCCAGTAGAGCGCGTCCATAGGGGTGCATAGCAAGGGTCGCTCCAGTGCATCCTGCAATCGCGACATTTGTACATCCATGTACGTCGTGCGACGCTGCGGATTAAATCGCCTGGAGCGATTAAACAGCCAAAGCTGGCCCAAAGGGTGGAGGGCAGGATGCCCGGAATAATAGTGATCCTATGCCAAGGAGTTGCAACGCAGTTGCCCCACATGGAAGTGGGAAATGCCGGCACTGAATGGAACAGAGGTCGGCTATGCGCCGCTGAGGGCATGTAATTCAGCCCGTCGCGTAATCTACTCCACTGATAAAGAGACGAATAGAAGTGAAGTTCTATTGCTTCAACCAGATACATTTAAAATAGAGCGGTCAACTGCCCTTTCTAGGTCTCATCACTCCGCCGACAGCTCCATGCCCGGCTTCACCGTGATGAAGCGATACGGAGCGGAAACCAGACCCTGATCGGTATGCAGCAGCACCCTCGCCTCCCACTCCATGGCGTCGCGCACACACACCGGCAGCATGCCCTTGCCGGAAAAGTGCCCCTCCCCCTGCTTACTCAACAGGGGACGATTGAACCCCATGTTCATGTCTACACCACTGAAATCGATCTCCACCCGCTCAACGGCCATTCCTTCAAGCCTGACTTGCAGTTCGAGTGGTTTCACCACGGGGATGGAACGGGGTTCGATAGCGAAACTGACTCGGCCTCCCTCGGGCAACGGTGAGACACAGGGCCCGGCGCGCAGATCACACTCGCTGTCCAGCGGTACGCTGATGTGTACAACGGGAAACAGCAACGGCCAGCTTTTGTAAAGAGCCACGCCCGCGATCGCTATCACCAACATTCCAGTGACAGACCAGAGAATCAGATTGGATTTCACGTTAACTCAAATATCTCATAAAACATCAAGGCAGGTCACTGCGTTTGAAATGCAGAAAGCCGACTCCAGCCGCCAGTGTCCCCAGCAGAATAGGATAGACAATAGCATAGGCGATATAGCCGCTCTGCCCGAAGTTATCCAGGATCACATAGGCGGTCGGTCCCAACAGTACGAGCTGGGGATCGAACAACATCATACTGGCGGTCCGGAACACCTGCATGGGATTGACCAGGGCGATGGCCACCGCACTCTCCGGCGGCAGGTGTTCCTGGATCAGCACCCCCAGCAGGATCAGATCGAGAAACAGCAGCAGGATCAGCCAGACCACGAAAGCTGCGCCCTGAGCCACATCAGCGGAGCGGGCCAGGGTTGAGATCAGCATACCGATGCCCAGAAAACACCAGGCCAGGGCTATCAGCAGAGCCGTATAGTAGAGCAGCAAATCCCAGGGCACCCTGGCGTCCAACCCCCAGGCACCCCAGGCAGCCGCCCCCAGCATGGCGAGCAACACTGGCAGGAAGACCACGAAAAATCGCCCGAACACCCGACCCCAGAACCAATCGCGCAGGGTGATGGGCAGAGAGAGCAGATATTCGAAGACCCCCGCCTCCCGATCACCGGCCACCGAACGCACCGTGGTGATCAAAACGAATATCGGCAACATTGCCATCGACAACTGAATATAGGTGATCAGCAGACGGGAAAGACCGGTGAAACCCATCACCCGGGACTCTGCCAGACCGAACGCAAAGAGGATCACGATCAGACCGCCGAACACCGTGGAATAAACCAGAAACCAACGGGCGCGGAGCGATTCGATAATATCTGCGTAGGCGGTGAGCCAGAGGTGGTGCATGCGTCACTCCTTGTCCGGAATGATGCTGGGCAGCGTGGCATCATCCTGATGTTGCCGTCGATGTGCCTCGCGTTGCGCCGCCTGTTCCCGATAACGATCCAGCAGTTGCACACCCTGGACCGTGAAACGCCGCTCTACGCTATGCACGTGCTGTCTGGCCTGTTCGAAGCTGAGTCCGCCTTCCTGCCATTCGAGCTGCCCCCCCAGACCATATTCCATGGGTGTCAGCTTGCCGGGCAGATAGGTTGACTGGCGGGCATTGATCCATGCACCGCTGCGATGATCGGTGATCCAAAACTCGGTATTCGGATCATCCTTCCAGGGTTTGTCCTCCAACCAAAGCACCGCACAACCGAAATCATCGAACACCGCCACCCGGCTGCGTTTCTTATCCGGCGGCTGATATCGGATCTGCGCGGAACTATGACGATCACTCAGCACCATCCGGCAGCGCTCGCAGGCGTCCCGGTCCCATTTGACCTCCTTGGGACCGCTGCCCGCATCCCCCAGGCAGGCGCTCAGGAGAGGCAGTACCACGAAGCTCAAAACGAGTAAGCGAGGCTTAAACCACATTGGCCTGTTTCCCCTGATACGGCGCCTCGGCCAGTTCCATGCCCGCCAGCAAAGCTGCATATCTCGAGAGCACGCCGAGAAACCGCAGCCGATCTGGTCCGGCGATGAATCCCTCCCAAACCCGATTGTCATCACTGCTGCTGAAACCCCACTCCCGGATCGTCTTGGCAAAGGCCGCCTCCGCCTGGATGAGCCGCAACCGGCAATGCAGGCGTGACGACAGCTCCACCAGGTCCGCCACTCGATCATCGAGCACGACCATACCCTGATCCATTTCGATCACTCGGTTCACCAGGCTGGCCACCTCGTCCAGGCGATGGCTGGAGATCAGCATCGCGGCCCGCTCCTGCTTGTCCGCCAGCAGCTTGAAGAAGATATGCCGGGCCTCCGGGTCCAGATTGGCGGCGGGTTCGTCCATCACCAAGAGTTCGCTGCGCCGACCCAGGGCGATGGCGATCAGCAGCTTCTGTTTCTGACCGCCGGAGAGTTTGACGAAGGGCTGGCGGCGGAACTGCCGGGTATCGAAGCCGAGCTCGCCGGCCACGTCATGCATGCGCAGGGGATTGGAATCACAGAGACTTGCAGCATAGCGGATCAACTGGCCGACCGGCATGCGCAGGGGTGGCGGCAGCTGGGGTACGAAACCCACCTTGGAGAGCACCTCCCGTCGCTGCTTGCGCGGATCCATGTCGTCGACACTCACTCGACCCTCGCAGGTATATTCCCCCAGCAGACAGCGGATCAGGGTCGTCTTGCCCGCTCCATTGGAACCCACCAGGGCGACCCGGTGGCCCCTCTTGATACTCAGGCTCACACCCTTCAAGACCTCTTGCCGGCCGAAGCGTTTAACGATATTTTCAAACTGGATCATGCACAGGGATCAACTGCTGGAAGTTATCGAAACGTTAAACCCAATCGTCTCGTTTCTCTCACAATTTTCACTCTCGGCCGGTCTCAGTGGTGGATACAGCCGGCCAGGATACTGTCGTCAAGTGTACAGGGAAGTATGCTCCAGGTCCCATTGGGACTGCACGCAACACCCGCCTCTCAATTTCGATAGTGTTTATCATCGAGTCTCTGCGGCACCCGACAACATCTTGCTCAGCCCCTTGATTTCATAGGTCAGGGAGTTGGTGGGACAGACATCCACACACATGCCACAACGGGTACAGTCTGCGCCTACGTCCTGATTCACATCGTAGGCCGCACCGCGGATCGTCAGGTCCAGCACATGGGGCACCAGACAGACCTTGCGGCAGTCACCCTCATGGTGACAATCCACCGCATTGTATTTGACCCGAATCGGTGAAGCCAGACCGACAAGCCCGTAGGTCACGCCGATCGGGCAGACATAGCGACACCAGGCGCGGCGTGAGTAAAACACCTCAAACAACAGCAACAGACCGACCCAGATCAGCGCCACCCCGGGACCGTAGATCAAGGCCCGGCTGAGTATCCCGGTCGGCGAGATGGTCTCAAACACGGTGTAACCAGAGAGCAGCGCCAGCAAGGCGAAGATCACATAGAAGATGCCACGCACCTTGCGGTTGAAAGTATGGTTCTTGATAAGCCGTTTCTTGACCAGCCAGACATGCAGGTAGTCGGCCCACTCAGACAGCAGGTGATAGGGGCAGACCCAGGAACAGAAGGTCCGCCCTCCCAACAGCAACCAGAGGATGAACACGGTGACCGTACCGATGATGAGATTCAGCACCAGATGTTTGTAGGCGAGCATCACCTGCAGGCTGGCATTCAGATCCGCCATGTGGAAACCGACGAATCTCGATGCGGTCAGTGCCCCCTCCAGCAGTTGCACATCGAAAAAGTAAGAGACCACGAACAACAGGTTGACCAGTATGAGTACCAGCCAGCGGCGGCGCTGCCACTGGTTGCAGCAAGCCTTGATGTGTTCATGACGCACCTTTTCCACGTCCGCCTTGGTGAGATGTCCACGCTTTCCCGCATAGATGGTGCGCACCTCGGCCGACTGCTCGGCCTTTGTCGGGCGGCTGGGTTTGGCCCCCATGATCTGCCTCAAGGATTCCACGAGATAGTTCATTTCATCCCCCCCTCCGTACCTTGTTAGAGGAACATTCCTTGTTCCGGTCAGGTGGGCCGGATGACCAACACTTGCCTCGATGCTTCAAGGAATCGGTGGTCTTATCGATATCGACCACGATGGCCGGGCCTTCCACCGGACAGATCATCTCGCACACCCCACAACCGACACAACCCCGTTTCACCGATGGTTCCATACGGGTTTCACCATTCGCCAACTGAACCAGGTTCATGTTGATGGCATGCTTGGGCGGACACTCGTTACCCACCCGTTGTGCCACCCGGGCAGAGCTTCTTCTCTTATTGCGCCTTTTTTCCTCTTTGCACTGCTTGATGCGGATCTCGATAGGACACTGGCGCACGCACAGATCACAGAGTTCCAGATCATACGGATGAGCGGCGACCGGGAGGGGGTTCCAACGGTCAATCTCCTCGTATCTGAGCAGTCCTTTATAATCCGGACCTCGTGCCACCCCCTTGAAACCCTTACCCTGTACCGCCAGACAGGCCTCCGGCCGGGCCAGTCGGGCAAATCCCATCCGCGTATCGGCTGGATAATCGAGATCGTGCGTCAGGGCCCCGGTCGGACAGGCCAGTACACATTGCAGGCCGTCACAGGAAAAATCACAGGCCTGCTCCCGGGGCTCGATATAGGGGACACCGACGCCGAAGCCATCGTCCAGATCGGCCAGTTTGATGGCCTGTACCGGGCAGACCTGCACGCACTGGCCACACTTGATACAGGAGGCAAAGAACGCCTGTTCGTCTTCAGGTGTCTTCAAGGCACCAGGGGGGCGTAAACGCAACGAGGTACCCCGCACCAAGGGCACCACACCCATGATCGAGGCGGTTGCGACACCGACCACCAAGGCTGTGGAACGCAGAAACTCACGGCGGCTCTGCTCCCTGCGCACCGGTGTCAGCGGTTTCTTGCCTCGTTTGAGCGGTCGTTTCTCTGTCATTCTGATCAAACCTCCATGGCTAGCGCTCCAGGGATTCACGTAACGCCCTGAGGGCATCAAATCCCTCACCCTGTGAATGCAACTCCTCGTTTTCCGGTTTGTTTTCGTCTTGCTGGGCGGAGGTCAGCGAGGGCTGCTCTGCCTGTCTGCCTGCTTCCCTGACAGTTGTCCTCATTAGTGGCCTCTCATCTCTGACCAACATGTCGGGTTCGGTGAAAGGCGCCAAACGCTCCAGGAAATCCAACACTTCCAAGACCGGCGAGCCCTTGAAAAAGCGTGCCGAGGGAACATCCATCCAGATCCGGTCCGCATAGCTGTAGAGCTCGTATGGCGTGTCGCCCTCGCCGTTTCGATCCAGATCGAAACCGGTGTAATCGTCCCAGTAGTTGCCCAGCCAGCGGTTGCGATTTGCGGTCTTGCCACCGCCGGACACAGCAACCTGAGTGATATTGCCCAGGAAGCGATTGTGCTCGATCATGTTGCCCGCCCAGTCGTTCAGAAACAGCACGCCGATGCCGCTGTAGGCGATCAGATTGTCCCAGATACGGTTGGTGGTTTCCGGCTGATAGGGTGAGACGTCAAGATAGAGCCCAGTGCCGCAATAGAGGATCCGGTTACCGATCACATCTACATCCGAGGTCTCCTTGAAGCCGATCCCCATCCCCGTGGCGCCGGTCGCGTGAGAGATGGTGTTGTGTT
>JASJBU010000105.1 GCA_030066355.1 Gammaproteobacteria bacterium
CGATCCCAGGCCCGGCAAGCTTTCCGTGCTGCTGCATGGCACTAATTTTCAGCTCAAGGTCTGGGAGGCGTTGCTGCAAATCGGCTCCTCCCGCATCGTCTCATACAGCACGCTAGCCCGCATGGCCGGCTCGCCAAACGCTCAGAGAGCGGTGGGCAGTGCCCTTGCCGCGAACCGGTTGGCCTATTTGATTCCCTGCCACCGGGTGATTCGTGAATCGGGTGATGTGGGTGAATATCGCTGGGGCGGCCAGCGGAAACTGGCAATCCAGGCCTGGGAAACCGCCAGATCCACCCGGCAGATTACGGCCAGGGGTGAATGACTCGGTAAGCGGTTCTACCTGACCTGCGCAATGAATCTGACTGGTACGCTGCTATGCTTCGGTCATTTCGTGCACATGCTGAGCTGCAGCGGATCGCTGCCCAACGAGTTCGCGGAGTCGCTGCAGGGCGAGCCCGAGTTTCACCAGAAGCAAGGTATGTAGGGTGTCGCTATGCTGATACAGAAGCTCGACATGGATACACCTCTCGTCCTACCCCTGAGTCCGGGTGAGGATGGGATAGTTCTGGTATGCCAACAGGGGTTTTCCAAACGGCACGCTGTCACCCGCCATGACCGGATTGATCTCCCGTACGCATGGCCCGCCAGATGCCCGCCCGGACGAGCACCTTGATCCGGGCGAGATCGGTAATGGAGAAATCGCGACCATTGTTCATCTGTACGAACAGACCCAGATCGTTCGGCATCACCCGATAACGGGTTTCGAGCGGTCCCTGTGCAGACTTCGGTTTTTTCATGCCTGCAGTCATAAACATCCAAAGCAATCGCGGAAAGAAGTTTGTCTTCTATACATCGCCATGCGGTGGTCAATGGTTGTATTGTGAATGCATCATGTGCTTCTCTCCATGAGAGCGGCGTGGCTGGCCCGCAAGGGGGTGATGAGGTGTAGTGCCTGGTCAGTGGAGAGCGGGCTTTCCGTTGCTGTTTGATCCAGGCATCCTCGCGAACGATGAGCAGAACAAAGATCACCAGAAACGCTGGATTGGGGATGATGTGAATCAGTGATTTGAATCACCCGTTATCGCTGATATCGAACTGTGCGATCACCAGTTCATGTTGATCGTCCTGCGCGAAATCCCGGGTAAAGTGCACATTGCTTGAATGCACATGCACACTCACTTCATCCACATGGTCATGGTGCAGATTGTGAACATGCAGGGTTATCCCTTGAGCCCAGAAGCATGATCAGCGCAATCTGCATGGTCTTCGAGGCTTGCGGGATTATAGTCATCGTTCGCAGATTGCCTTACACCTTAAATTATGAGTCAGTCTAGCTTGCGGCAGTCAAGTGCTTGCTGTCACCAGCTACGCGGTATTGCATGTTGGTTTAAAAGCGGTTAAGTAACGGCTTGCATAGAGCCATATGCTCGAGTTGAGTATCTGCACAAATCTGCATGCTGGATTTTGCGAACGCAGTTACTGATTCCCTCGCCCAATCCAGCCTTCCTGCAAGACGATTGGCTTCTCTTGAGGGTATTCAGTCTGTTCGGTCAGAGGAAATTGGCGAGATCGATTCCCAGCTCACTGGGTGAGCGAACCCCTTTGATTTTATCCACCAGTTCCTTGGCGAGATCCAATTCAGTGACCCGGACATAGCCGTTCTGTTTGGTGTTGTAGATGATGCGTAACTGTGGGCGGAGCATATTCGCACCCTGCTCCATGACAATGCCGACCCGACCCGAGTCCAGTTCAACCAGTGAGCCGACGGGGTAGATGCCAAGGCATTTAATGAATTTCTGTACCAGTTCCGGATTGAAATGGTCCGGGCACCACTCCAGGAGCTTTTTCAAGGTCACCGCGGGTTCCCAGGCATCCTTGTAAACCCTCACCGAGGTCAAGGCATCATAGACGTCGACAATCGCTGACATCTGTCCGACGAGGCTAATCTGGTCATCTTTCAGGCCGTGCGGATACCCGCTGCCATCCATCCTCTCATGATGCAACAGGGTGACGTCCCTCGCCACTTGGCTCAATCCGGTATGTTCCTTCAGCAATTGATCGCTGAAATCCACATGTTGGCGCATCACACCAAACTCATCCCTGTCCAATTTGCCTGGCTTGTTGAGGATCTTGTCAGGTACCAGCGTCTTGCCGATGTCATGCACCATACCACCGATGGCCACTTGATGAATGGTCTCCTCATCCAGGCCGATCTCAACCGCAAAGGCCGTCATCAGACCGGCCACGCTCACGCAGTGCATGAACGTGTATTCGTCCTTGGTCTTGATCCGGCTGATCCCGGAAAAGGCATGGGAGCTGCGTATCGTGGACTGCACCATGCGTTCCGCCAACGGGTCGAGAGATTGCACTTCGACCTGTTTACCGAGTCGTGCGTCCCGCATCATGTTGTGGATCACACTGGTGGCCTCACGATATAGAGCCTTGGCGCGGGTCGACTCTTCGGCGACAGAGAGCCTTGAACTCTTATCCCGGTCGTTGGGTCCTTGCGGCTCTGAGATCAGCACTTCATCCGACAGGGATACATCTTGGATATCCACCCCCTTGAGCGTGTCGATGACAACCTCACGAATCCCAGAACTGGCAATTTTTTGAATGGTCTGGACGGTATCGACCATGAAGTGACTCTTGACGAAGGGATGATCCATCCAACTCCGGCCCAGGCTATGCACGTACATGCCTACGCGTAATTCACTGGTGCTGATTTTTCTGATCATTGCATCAATCTTGAACTGCCGTTGATCTGTTTGCCGAATTCGATTGGTTCGCAGTCATCCTGTTAGATCTGAATGTCTCGGATCACTATCTGCGCTTAGGGTTAATTTTGGGAACACTGCAGGCCCTAATACCTTAGTATCGGCGCTGCCTCAAAAATGTTGATGGTGGTGGGATGGGATTCGCTTCCTGCAGCGCGGAGACGAGGGGCTGCGCTGAACTGTGATTCCGCTGTCAAGCGTGGGGGGCGACAACCGGGTTCCTGTGTTCTGTGAAGGGCTGGGGATGATGCACGGCCCAGCCCTGGGCAAAGTCGATCCCCAGCGTGCTGAGTCTCTGCATGATGGCCTGGCTTTCGACAAACTCTGCAATGGTGCGGATTCCCGCAATGTGGCCTATGCTGTTAATCGCCTCCACGATGGCATGGTCCATCGGGTCCTCCAGCATGCTGCGAACAAATCCCCCGTCGATCTTGAGGAAATCCACATCCAGGGATTTCAGATAGGAAAATGAACTCATGCCGGTGCCGAAGTCATCCAATGCTACCTTACACCCGAGATGGCGCAAGGTTTTGATCAGGTCCAGGGCACAATCAAAATCTGAGATAGCGGCAGTTTCGGTGATTTCGAAGGTGATGCGATCGGGTGGAATGCCATACAACTGTAACTGCTCACGGATGTATTTTACCAGTTGGTCGTCACTCAGGGAGGTGGCGGATAGGTTGATGAAAAGGATGCCTGGGCTATTCCCGGCCAGTTCTTTGTGCATCTGAGCACAGGCGTGATGAACAACCCAGCGATCGATTTCCGGCATCAGGTTATATCTTTCCGCAGCGGGAATGAACTGGCCGGGCATGATGAGCGATCCGTCTTCCCGCACCATCCGTATCAGTACCTCATGGTGTGAGTCGGATCCTTGCAGAGACTGGATACGCTGGTGGTAGAGAACCAGCTTGTCCTTCTGCATGGCATGTTGCAGACGTTGAACCCATTGAATCTCACCGCGCCGCAGGCTCATCTGCTTATCACTTTCGGAATAGATATGCACCCGATTGCGCCCTTTGTCTTTGGCCGCATAGCAGGCCATGTCTGCAAGACTCATCAAAGCGGAGGCGTCTTCATTGCCGTTGACGCGTACCAGCCCGATGCTTGCACCCACCTTGAAACTCCGATCGCTCCAAATAAACTGATAGGTCCTGATGTTTTCCAGCACACTCAGGGCGATGCCCTCTGCTCGCTCCAGGGGGCAATTTTTCAACAGTACGCCGAACTCATCACCACCAAGGCGCGCCAGGCTGTCGCTTTCACGAATACTGCGCTGCATGCGCTTGGCAATCCGGCGTAACAGTTCATCGCCGGCGAGATGACCACAGGAATCATTAACCAGCTTGAACTGGTCCAGGTCGACATAGAGCAGGGCGTGTATTTCATCCTCGGTGCGGGCTGATTCCACCGCATTGTTGAGGCGGCGTTCGAACTCGACGCGATTCAGCAGTTCGGTGAGATGATCATGGTAAGCCATGTGATGAATCGTCGCCTGGGCTTGCTGGTGGGCACGGCGGTTTGCCGCTTCCCGCAACTCTCTCTCGATGGCCGGTAACAATCGAGTCAGATTGTGCTTCATCACGTAGTCATGAGCACCCGCCTTCATGGCGTCCACGGCAACCTCTTCACCGATACTGCCGGAGACCAAGATGAAGGGGATATTGGGGTCGTGCTGTTGGGCCAGGGCCAGAGCATCGTAGGAGTCGAAGCCCGGCATGTTGTGATCGGCGATGATCAGATCCCAATCGGAGGTCTCCAATGCGGTCTGCATGTCTGAGGCCGTGTCGACCCGCTGTGCCTCCGGCAGATAACCGCCGCGCTTCAGTTCGCGCAGGATCAACAGGGCGTCATCCTCGGAGTCTTCGGTGATCAGTACCTTTAGGCCGCGTCTCTCATTCTCGTCCATAAGATATCTCGTTCAGAACCAGCCAGTAGAGCCCCAGTTGTCGGGCCGCTTCGAGGAACTGTTCGAAATCCACCGGCTTGCGCACGTAGCTGTTGGCGCCCAGGTCGTAACTGCGCATGATGTCCTGCTCGTCATCCGAGGAGGTCAACACCACCACCGGTATGTGCCGGGTTCTGGTATCGGCGCGCATCCGTTCCAGCACCTGCAGGCCGCTCAGCTTCGGTAATTTCAGATCGAGGAGGATCACCTGAGGCAGTTCTGCGGGATCGCGTTGGTGGTATTCCCCCTCACAGAACAGAAAGTCGAGGGCCTCCTGGCCGTCACGCGCCACATCGATCCGGTTGGCCAGATTGTGCTTTTTCAGGGCGCGCAGGGTCAAGGCCTCGTCATCCGGATTATCCTCCACCAGCAGTAGGCACTTCTGCTGCATCTCGTCTCTCCTTGTTGATTATCGTTATGGCTTGTTTCGATCCGCCAACAGACCTTCAGTTTGGGGCGCCCCTTCCAGTGAGAAGTGGAAGCTGGCACCTGCGCCCTCCTGCGCCTCGGCCCATATCCTTCCGCCGTGACGGTGGACGATGCGCTGTACGGTAGCCAAGCCCACCCCGGTGCCGGGAAAATCAGTGGTACGATGCAACCGCTGGAAAGCGCCGAAGAGTTTGTCCGCATGGCGCATATCGAATCCTACCCCATTGTCTCGTATCGTGAAAACCTGTGGGTTGTCCGCTTCCCGGTAGAACCTGATACGGGAAATGGTTTCCCGGCTGGTGAACTTCCAGGCGTTGCTCAAGAGGTTGTCCAACATCACCCGCAGCAGCCGTGGGTCTCCAGCGACCTGCAGGTCATCACCCAGTTCGAACTCGATCTGGCGTTGTGGTTCGCTGGCTGTCAACTCGGCCATGATCGCTTGCGCGATCTCACCCATGTCGGCCTTCTCCACCAGCAGTTCGCCGCGGCTGACCCGTGACAACTGCAACAGATCGTCGATCAACATGCCCATGCGTTGGGCGCCGCCGCGCACCCTTTGCAGATAGTCGTGGGCGGTCGAGTCGAGCTGCTCGCCATAGTCCTCCACCAGGGCGAGGCTGAAGCCATCGATGGCTCGCAACGGGGCCCGGAGGTCATGGGAAACCGAATAAGAGAAGGATTCCAACTCCTTGTTGGATACCTCCAGGGCGGCGGTGCGCTCCCGCACCCGGTCCTCCAGATCCGCATTGAGCGCTTGTATCTCTTCCAAAAGCCGGTTGCGCTCCTGCTCCGCCTGGCGGCGTTGCGTGGTGTCGCTAGCCTGCAGCAAATAGAAGCTCAGTTCACCCGACTCATCACGGATCGCGGTGCTGGTGGCGTCGGCGTAGTGGATTTGGCCATCAGCGCCTTGAAATATATCTTCGGAGAAGATCGGTCCAGGGCTCTCGGCCGCCTCGGCCAGTCGCTTTGACCAGATCTCATGCCACTCCGGCAAGTCCTTCCACAGCGGTGACTCCCAGAAGGGACGTCCCAGGAAGTCCTCGCGGCGAGTCCCGGTGGCATGCAACAACAGCTCGTTGACATCCTGAGTGATGCCTGCTGGAGAGAGCAGCGCCATGAATTGAAACTGCTGATCGAACACCACCCGGTATCTGGATTCACTGGCGCGCAGTTCGGCCTCGGCCTGTTTGCGCTCGGTGATGTCCTGGGCGATGCCCGTCAGCTTGAACGGGTTGCCCGCTTCATCCAGGTTGCGGTAGGCCTTGCAATAGAGCCAGCGTTCCTCTCCATCGGGTCGAAAGATGCGGTATTCCATCTCGTGTTTGGCGCCGGTAGTGATGGTGTTCTGCAGCGAGCGCTCGACTCCCGGCCAGTCCTCCGGGTTGACCACCTCGGCGAGATAGGCGGGGCCGACAGGCTGATTCGGGTCGGTACCGAAGATCTGGTGAACCGGTGCTGACCAGTGGGCCAGGCCGCTGGCCACGTCCAGTTCCCACTGGCCCAGCTGGGCGATCTCTTCTGCCTCCAGCAGCTTGCGTTCACTCTCACGGATCTGTTCCAGCAGCTGGTTGCTGGTCAGGGCACTTTCCACCCGTTCTGAGATGGTGCGGAATAATTGCTCTTCGATGATGTGCCAGTCACGCCGATGGGAACACTGATGGACACCCAGCAACCAGGAGTCTCCTATCTGTGGCTGTAGGGCCATGATCATCAAGGTTCGAATCTGAAATTGAGCGAAATAATCGGGTGGGTCGAGCAGTTCTTCGATCTGCAGGATCAGCGGCTGCTGACTGTCCATGGCTGACTGGATCAATCCCATGTTGGTGTCATCCATGGGCAGTCGGGCACCTAACTCGGCTGCACCGGGATATGCTGGACGTGTGGATTCCACCGATACACTGAAGGTGTTTTCCTGGAGATCGCCCAGATGCATCAGCCAGGCCCGGTCGACCTGAAAGATCTCCAACACCATCTCGGTCAACTCCTGCAGCAGCAGTAGCGTCTGCCGGTCACCTTTGGTGAGGATCTTCGAGACCCGGTCCAGGCTCTCGAGAAACCAGGTGTGTTCACGCTCCCGTATTGAGGCCTCACGCCGTTCCAGGGCTGAACCGAGGGTCTCTGCAACGGTCTGCAGCAATTGGATGTCTTCGGCTGACCAGTTATTCTCGATGTGCTCAGAATCGAAGCCGATCACTCCCAGCAAGCGGCCTTTGCGCAGGATCGGTACATTGATCAGGGCTTGGATGCCTGATTTCAGCATGGTCTGGCGTAACGACTGCAGATCATCCGGCAGCTCGCTCGGCTGAGTGACATGCAGGGCCTCACCATTGGCAAAGCGCCGGAAAGCGCCCTGGTGATCAGTGATCGGGATTTGTTGCAGATCCATCTTATGGGGGCTTGCATCCTCTGCATACCATTCGTGGGTATTACTGAAGCTCCCTGACTGATGGTCGATCTCAAAGTAGTAGCTGCGAGCGGCACTGACCACCTTGCCCAAATAACCAAGTGTTCGATGGATGGTGGGTTCCAGGTCCTCCTCACCGGCCTGTGACAGTTCGGAGGAGACCTTGGCCAGGGTGGCCTCCAGACTCAGTCGGTAGTGCAGTTTCTGCTCTGCCAGTTTGCGTTCGGTAATGTCCCTGTCGACACCGCGGTAGCCGGCTGGCTGGCCCTGTTCGTCGAAAAAGGGTACGCCACTGGTTTCCAGGACCACCAGATGGCCGGCCTTGTGTCGGTTGACGTTTTCCAGGTTGACGATCGGTTCCAGTTGACTGACCAGCTGTTGGAACCTCTCAGCGACCCGCTCAGCCTCTGTATCCGGCATCAGGTCGAAGGGTGTACTGCCCAGGAGTTCCTCCGGTGCGTAGCCCAGCAACGCCTGGCAGCGTGGGCTGGCGTAGGTGTAGATGCCCTGACTGTCCACCTCCCAGATCCAGTCCTGACTGCTCTCCAGGAGATTTCTGAAACGTTCCTCGCTCCTTGCCAGGGCCTGCTCGGCCTGTTTGCGTTCGGTGATGTCACGTCCAACACCGATGATGGCGATGACTTGATTGTTCTCATCGAGCACGGCCGTATCCTGCCAACCCAGCCAACGCCAGCCGACCTTGGTCATGGCCCGTTGTTCCAGGTAGGCACTATGCGGTGGCCGGAACAGTTTCTCCATCTCCCGGGCTGTGGCTTCCCGGTCATCTTCGTGGACCAGAGGCATGAAGTTGTTATGCAATAGCTCGTCTTCCTGTTTGTCGAACAGGCTGCAATAGGAAGGACTGACGAACTGAAAACTGCCCTGCGCATCCACTTTGACGATCAGGTCGGTCTGATTCTCAACCAGTAGTCGGTATTTTTCCTCGCTCTCCCGCAATGCGGTCTCGGCCAGTTTGCGTTGGGTGACGTCTTCGTAGATCGCGACGATTTCTCCGCTGGGCAGCTTGAAGACGTAATTCTCCACCCACAGCGCCAAGTGGTTGTCTTGATAGTGACTCACCGGTTTGTGTTGCGGTTCGCCGCTGCGCCAAACCTGCTGAAAGACCTCGGACAGCCCCAAGTCGTCGACCCCGGGGAATATCTCCCGCACACTGCGGCCAAGCACCTGTTCCCTGGGTATACCGCCGATCCGTTCACCGGCACGGTTGTACTCCTTGAATCGAAAGTCCTCTCCGTCACCGATGACCTCGTAGACCGCGACGCCATCACTCATGTTTTCCACCAGCGCGCGATACAGGGCTTCATTTTCCTGCAGGGCCTGCTCCGTCTGTTTTCGCCGGCTGATGTCGGTATGAGTGCCAATCACACGCAGTGGTTTGCCTTCGGCATCCCGCGTAATGGCCTTGCCCCGGTCCAATATCCACTTGTAAGAGCCGTCCTTGCAGCGCAAGCGGTGTTCGTTTTCGTAATAGGGTGCGTTGCCACTCAGGTGTCTTTCCAGGTCGGCATAGCAGCGCTCTCTGTCATCCGGGTGAAGCCGAATGTCCCACTCCTCGAAATTGTTCGAGATTTCGTCCTCTGCATAGCCCAACATCTCCTTCCAGCGCTTCGAGAAGAAGACCTCATTGGTCGTTGCGTCCCAGTCCCAGACGCCGTCCCTGCTGCCTTCCAGGGCGAATTGCCAGCGCTCCTCACTCTCCCGCAAAGCGTTTTCCGCCAGCTTGCGCTGCAGCGCCATATCGTTGAAGGCCGAGGCGAGCTTGCCCATCTCGTTTCGAGTATCGAAGGGCAGTCTGTAATCCAGGTCGCCTGCGCTGAAGCGTTGGCTGGCGTCGAGCATCTTCGTCAGGCCGACACCGATGACTCGTGTCATGGGCAACACCAGAATCAACGTCAGCATCGACATGACGGCCAGCAGGCCGAGCACCATGACATGCACGATGAAATCATGCTTTTGTGTCCGCTCAATGACCTGGGCCTTGTGCTCGTTGATCTCAACCAGCAGTTCCTGCAGGCTGAGTCGGACCTGGTTGCTTAAACGGGTGGCCAATGCCTGACAGTCTTCGGGATCGGTGAGTTCGGTTGAGCCTTGCAGGCAGCTGTTTCGAGACCGCAAAAAGACATCCAGGCGGTCGCCCAGCGCGCGAAGCATGGCGGCTAAGCCCACCTGGGTCTGTGCATGCGGCAGCATTGTGTCGGTGATCTTACGCTCGAGATCTTGGTAAAGGGTTTGCCATCGACCAAGGTGCGGGCGGGCTTCGGTATTGTGCAACAGGTCCAGGCTCAGGATGTTGAGATTGACCGCATCCGCTTGTAGTGCGTCGATCATGGTGAGCTGATTTTGCTGGGATTGCATGGCGTGGTATTCCCACCATGCCAACGGATAGACGAACATCACTAGCAGGATGCTCAGTGCGGCCAGGGTCTTGAGTCGGGTCCGAATCATCATAGATGTTATGTGAATGAGTAGCTAACTGCTTGCGGAACGGCTTCTAGTGGCGCGGGATAGAGCAGAGTTAGAAAATCGAGTATCGACAATGATCGCATCGGACCTCCCGGTTGTCTCGAATCCGAATCTAGCAGGATGATATCGATCTTAGCCCCATATCCAGCATAAAAGAAGCCAGGAAGGTAAGTCCCAGACCGAATTTGCAATACAGCTCGGTGCACAGGATCTGGCCGCTCGAGGATTCTTTTGTTCACCTCGCGCGGTCGAAGCGGCCTCTTGCAAGGCCTTGAAACAAATCCTCGATCTGGGCGGGGCGCCTGCCGATCTTGCATTGTTGGATGGCCGTCAGGAACCTGGCCGACAGACGATCTGTGGGCATGTGCAAAGAGACGATATGGACAAGCGTTTGGTTTTATCCATCGGCTTGGCTTATGATACGCTGCTCTATTGTATGTCCCGGAGTTTTAAAGCATGGCGCGCGTTACTGTTGAAGACTGTCTTGATTATGTGGATAACCGGTTCGATCTGGTGCTGTTGGCGACTAAGCGCGCCCGTCAATTGGTGAACGGAGTGGATCCGCTGCTGCCCTGGGAGAACGACAAACCCACCGTGATGGCATTGCGGGAGATTGCTGACGGCCTGATTACTCATCAGGATGTCGAGGAGAAGCCGGAAGAGGACATCGTGATCGACGATGAGTTCAGTACCATGGATGTCTCTCCCATGATCCAACCCGGTCAATAGCCAATGTTCCGCCGACAGCCGATTCCGGCTGTCGGCCGTTCTCAATATCGAATTGGATCTTGCATACTGGGGGGAATTCGGCACAGAATCCGTAATAGGCCGCGTGACGGAGTGCTGAATGAGCAACCCCCTTGGTATTTCAGTCAATCGATCCGATGACAAACAGGATGCCCCGCGCTTCCTGATCAGCGACCTCTGCGTCTCACTCGAGGCTTATCTAAAGCAGGAACACATCCGTGAGGTCTACCGGGCCTATCTGTTCGGTGCCGAGGCCCATGCCGGCCAGCATCGCAAGACCGGCGAACCCTATATCTACCACCCGGTTGCGGTGGCGCAGATCCTGGCCGATATGCGCATGGACTACAAATGTCTGATGGCGGCCATTCTGCATGATGTCATCGAGGATACCCCCACTGCCAAAGAGCAATTGACCGAGATCTTCGATGCCGAGATCGCCGAACTGGTGGACGGGGTCAGTAAGCTCTCCAAGATCGATTTCAACTCCCAGGCCGAGGCTCAGGCCGCCAGCCTGCGTAAGATGCTTCTGGCCATGACCAAGGACATTCGGGTGATCCTGATCAAGTTGGCGGACCGGCTGCACAACATGCGCACCCTGGGGGTGATGAAACCGAAGAAGGCGCGGCGCATCGCCAGGGAGACCCTCGATATCTATGCCCCTATCGCCAATCGGTTGGGTATCAACAGTATTCGTCTGGAACTCGAAGAGCTGGGATTCGCCGCCCATTGGCCGATGCGCTACCGGGTTTTGAAGAAGGCGGTGGCGGACGCCCGGGGCCACCACCGGGAGCTGGTGGAGAATGTGCAGACCGCGATCCGCGGCCGGCTGGAGGAGGAGGGTCTGGCCGGGCATGTCTACGGCCGGGAAAAGCATTTGCTGAGCATCTACCGCAAGATGGTGCAGAAGAAGCTTTCCTTCTCCGAGGTGGTGGACGTTTTCGCCTTTCGTATCGTGGTCGACCGGGTGGATACCTGCTATCGGGCCCTGGGAGCGGTGCATAATCTCTACAAGCCGATGCCGGGGCGTTTCAAGGACTATATCGCCATCCCCAAGGCCAATGGTTATCAATCCCTGCACACCCTGCTGTTCGGCCCTCAGGGCATACCGATCGAGATCCAGATCCGCACCGAGGAGATGGACAAGCTGGCGGAGTCAGGCATTGCTGCGCACTGGATGTACAAGACCGGTGAGACCAATGGGCAGTGGGTAAAGTCCCGGGCCTCCGATTGGCTGCACAATCTGCTGGAGATGCAGCACGGGGTGGGGGATTCCATCGAGTTTCTCGAACATGTCAAGGTGGATCTGTTTCCCGACGAAGTCTATGTCTTCACGCCCCGGGGGCGCATCATGGTCCTGCCGATGGGTGCTACAGTGGTGGATTTCGCCTATGCGGTGCACACCGATGTGGGCAATACCTGCGTGGCGGCCCGGGTGGATCGACGCCTGGTCCCATTGCGCACCAAACTGTTCAATGGCCAGACGGTGGAGATCATCAATACCGAAACGGCCAACCCCAGCCCGGCCTGGTTGAATTTCGTGGTCACCGGCAAGGCACGGGCCAATATTCGCGCCTTTTTGAAGAACCTGCACAAGCAGGAAGCGGTGCGGCTCGGGCAGCGCTTGTTGGAGAGGGAATTGACCCTGCTCAGTCAGAGCCTGGTGAAGATCGGCGACGCGCAGATCAACCGGGTGCTCAAGGAGTACCGTCTGACCTCGTTCGATGATCTGTTGGCGGACATCGCCCTCGGCAACCGGATGCCCTTGTTGATTGCAAAGAATCTGGTGGGTGAAGACGTTGCAGTCACCGAAGACGTGCCAAACAAAGCGGACGAACCCTCCGGGGTGCTGTATATCAAGGGGACGGAGGGTATGGTGGTGAACTATGCCAAGTGTTGTCGGCCGATCCCCGGCGATGCGATTCTGGGGGTCTTCAATCCCGGTAAAGGCATCGTCATACATCGCCAGGGCTGCAGCAACCTGGGAGACTACGACAAGCACGGGCATAAATGGATCGAGGCCGAATGGGAGGCCAACGTAGATGCAGAGTTCGCCACGGAACTGCGGGTCGAAGCCGGTAATCGCAGGGGCCTGTTGGCCACGGTGGCCTCGACCATCTCCGAGCTGGGTTCCAACATCGAACAGGTCGGTTCGGAAGAGCGCGACGGCCTGTCATCGACTCTGGTGTTCGTCATCACGGTCAAGGGGCGTCAACATCTGGCACGCATCATCCGTCATATTCGTCGGGTACCCTCGGTGATGAAGATCACCCGTCAGCAATTCAAGACCTCAAAGCTCAAATCGTGAAGGAGACAGTATGCATCGCGAGATTATCCGCACCGATCAGGCACCCCAGGCGATCGGCACCTATTCCCAGGCTGTCAAATGCGGCAGTACCGTCTATCTGTCCGGTCAGATTCCCCTGGTGCCTGAGACCATGGAGATGGTGGAGGGTGATATGGAGGCTCAGATCCGCCGGGTTTTCGATAATCTTCAGGCCGTGGCTCGAGCCGCGGGCGGTAGTCTGGCGGATGTGGCCAAACTGAATGTCTTTTTGACCGATCTCAGCCATTTTCCGCTGGTCAATCAGGTGATGGCCGAGTATTTCAGCGAGCCCTATCCCGCCCGCGCTGCAATAGGTGTGGCGTCGCTGCCCAAGGGCGCCAGTGTGGAGATGGACGCGGTGCTCGAGCTTGCCTGGAATTAAAGTATTTCCAAGGGATTCCGATACCTAGCATGACCCTCTCGATAACTGAAGGGTATGCGTACCCACTGAGGTCATTACTCCGAATCCCATGGATAGCCAGCTTCAACAACTCATCGATGTCAATATCAAGGGACGGGTATTCGCAGTCTGTCAATCGCGGGGGATCATCGATCCAACCATCATCGGTTACTACACCGAGATTCTCCAGCAGGCCGTGCTTGCCGAACTGCGAGATGATTCCACGCCGGTTGAGTTCAATCGGGTGCTCAACGAACAAGTGGCTTGGCTGGAATCGGAGATCGACCAAACCAATACCTCTGGCGTAGCACGAAAAGCGGACGACGGGGAAGTTGTCGCCGAGCAAACAGCCTCAGTCGCAAAGTCGGAGCCTCCTCCAGCCGCCAAGAAACCGACCGGCTATGTGCCGCACGCGAAATCAATGCCCGAGCGCTTGGCGGATCGACGCTCGGGCATGCAGCATCTGTTGGAAAAC
>JASJBU010000106.1 GCA_030066355.1 Gammaproteobacteria bacterium
GATCTGTGTCTCATCACAGGTAGGCTGTGCGTTGGACTGTTCCTTCTGTTCCACCGCCCAACAGGGTTTCAATCGTAACCTGACGGTCGGGGAAATCATCGGCCAGGTATGGATCGCCACCCGGGAACTGGGGCATCCACCGACCAATGTGGTCATGATGGGGATGGGGGAACCGCTGGCCAACTTCGATGCGGTGGTGCGGGCGATGAACATCATGCAGGACGATCTGGCCTACATGTTGTCGAAATATCGGGTCACCATCAGTACCTCAGGCATCGTACCGGCCCTGCAACAACTGCGCAAGGTCAGCGATGTGAGTCTCGCGGTCTCGCTGCATGCACCAGACAACACCTTGCGTGATCTACTGGTGCCGATCAACCGGAAATACCCGCTGGAGGAACTGATCCCGGCCTGTCGTGAGTTCGTACGTGGGGACAAAAGACGCAAGGTAACTTGGGAATATGTGATGCTGAACGGGATCAATGACAGTCTGGCGCATGCCAAGGCCCTGATCCGTCTCCTCGAAGGTACCCCCTCCAAAGTCAATCTGATTCCCTTCAATCCATTTCCGGGCACACCCTATCGAGCCTCACCTGACGAGCGAGTGGAGGCCTTTCGGCAGCGCCTGAAACGTTCCGGCATCATCGCCACGACCCGCAAGACAAGGGGGGACGAGATCGCTGCCGCTTGTGGTCAATTGGTCGGCAAGGTCAGGGACCGCAGTCGGCGGGAGTTGAGACGCGGACAACCCCCCTCTGCCATGGTACGCGCATCGTGAGGTCGAAGATCCTGCGAGCGCTACTGCCGATCATGCTGGGGTCGCTGGTGATCACTGGCTGCGCCACGCAGGGTCCAGTCGGGGGCAGCGACGACACCACCGGTGATCTGGGGGCTGAACAACGTGAAAGCCCGGCAGCTATCTATGTACAAATGGGCATAGCCTATCTGCGGGAAGGTCAGCCGGCGGTGGCATTGAAGAAGCTGAAAAAGGCGATCTCGATCGATCCGCAATATGCCGAGGCCTACAATGTGACCGCAATTCTCTATGAACGCCTGGGTGAGACGCAATTGGCGGATGAGCATTACACGAAAGCGGTCAGCCTGAAGCCGCGGGATCCCTACATCCGAAACGCGCGGGGCAGTTTTTATTGCAAGCAGGAAGAGTATGAGCAGGCCCAGGCCGAATTTGACAGCGCCTTGAACAATCCGCTCTATCCCACTCCCTGGGTGGCGATGACCAATGCGGGTCTTTGTGCCGAACGCTCGGGTGACCTGGAAACCGCCGAGCGGCGTTACCGAGAGGCCCTGA
Source organism: Gammaproteobacteria bacterium (assembly GCA_030066355.1). Classification (GTDB taxonomy): domain Bacteria; phylum Pseudomonadota; class Gammaproteobacteria; order Chromatiales; family Chromatiaceae; genus JASJBU01. Next base: position 1,310 of record JASJBU010000106.1, read on the forward strand.
CTGCGAAAGACGATTATTTTCAAGCGCTCTATCAGATGGCGAAGATCGCGTTCAAGCAACACAATTACCTGTCGGCCCGTGCCTATCTGGAACGCTACAACGGGGTGGCTCAGGCAACGGCCGGTTCGCTATGGCTGGGCGTGCAGATTGAAAGGAATCTCGGGGACAGGCACAAGGCCCGCACCTATAGCCAGGAACTGCTGGAAAAGTTTCCCGACGCCCCCGAGGTTCAATCACTACACCAAGCCGGATGGTGATCCCTGACATCCACATTCGTTTCTAGCTCAATGCCATGACTCTTATCAACTGTTTCATCAATCCCGCCTGGTCCTTCGAGGTTGGACTCACACGAGTGGTTTGCTCGGAATGACCGTCTTGTCCAACAATGATCCAGAGCCGGGAAATGCCGCAGAACCCCTCGTGGGACCGGGTGCTCGGCTGCGCAAGCAGCGGGAATCTCTCGGCCTGGATCAGTCCCGGGTGGCCGCTCAATTACATCTGAGCGAAGCGATGGTCGAGGCTCTCGAATGGGATGACTTCGATGCCTTGCCAGGCAGCGTCTTTACCCAGGGCTATCTGCGGAACTATGCCAGGCTGTTGAATTTGCCGGAGTCAGAGATTTTGGCTGCCTATCAGCACCTGGTGCCGGGGGATCAGCAGGAACACCTCAGCACCAAAGGCACGGTGACCCTCAAACAGGAGGTACGCAGCAGCCATGGGCTGGTGCGGTTGGTGAGTTGGTCGATCGCGCTCGGCCTGCTGGTTTTGTTGTATTTTTGGTGGCAGGGCCGATTTGGCTGGCAGGAAGATACCTTGGTGGACCTGCTCCCGGAAGTGGACAGCCTCGATCAGCCACTGGACCTGGACGAGCCGTTGGCGGAACCATCGGTGATCGTGCAAAGTGCTGAAGACTACAGTTCGGATAGCATCTCGCTAGCCGCCGAGCCCATACCCCGGGTGGAGTTCCCGGAGCCGTCGGAGCGCATTCCGGATGACCGAACCGAGTCACTGCCGGTCGTCGAGGAGGCCCCTGTACCGGAGGAGCCCGAGATCGCCGTCGCCGAGCAGCCGACTGTGCCATTCGAGGACACCGTGCAATCCGTCGCGGAGCTCGAACCGGTTGCGCCGGCCAAACCGGAAGCAAGTGGAAAACTGGTCTTCGAGTTTGACGGCCCTTGTTGGGCCGAGGTACGTGATGCCACCGGCAGGGCGCGGATCCATGGTGAGAAGCGTGCCGGATTCCGTCAGGAGATCGATACCGATCTCGGGCCCTTCAAGATCGTCCTGGGCGATGCCAGTGTGGTGCGCGTAACCCTCGATGGCGAGTCATACGATCTCGCCCCCCACACCCGCGGGAATGTCGCACGCTTTGTGCTGAATCCCGAGTAATTCAGCCACCGGTTCGGGCAATCGGCAAGTCGGCGATTGCTGGCGGAAAAAACCGGCTAGGTAGTCGGTGTACAACCGTGGTACCCTTTGCCGTTTGATTCAAGCAGCGCTAAGTTAGTTTCAACCGATGGCAAAGCACATCCAGGCCATTCGCGGGATGAAGGATATCCTGCCCCAGCAGACGCCCCTGTGGCAGTTCCTCGAGGACAGCGTCCGCGCGGTGCTCTCACGCTATGGCTATGCCGAGATCCGTATGCCGATCCTCGAGCTGACCGAGTTGTTCAAGCGCTCTATCGGCGAAGTGACCGACATCGTCGAGAAGGAGATGTACACCTTTGAGGATCGTAATGGCGACAGTCTGACGCTACGCCCGGAGGGGACCGCCGGTTGTGTCCGGGCGGGTTTGGAGAACGGACTGCTGTTCAATCAGGTGCAGCGGCTCTGGTACCAGGGTCCGATGTTTCGCCACGAGCGGCCGCAAAAAGGCCGTTATCGGCAGTTCCACCAGATCGGTGTGGAGAGTTTCGGTCTTGCGGGCCCCGATGTGGATCTGGAGCTGATCCTCATCACTGCGCGTATCTGGAAGGCGTTGGGACTGCAGGATCTGCAGCTCCAGCTCAATACCCTGGGCACAGCTGCTGAGCGGAGCCAGTACCGGAAGGAACTGATGAGCTATTTTCATGATTGCTACGATTCTCTGGACGAGGACAGTCGGCGTCGTCTGGAGAGCAATCCGTTGCGTATCCTGGATACGAAAAACCCGGAGATGGCTGAGCTGGTGGCCGCTGCGCCAAGCCTTATGGGGCACCTGGGAGACGAGTCGCGAGAGCATTTCGAGCAGCTCTGTGCAGGCCTGGACGCGGTCGGGCAGGCCTACCTGGTCAACCCACGACTGGTGCGCGGTCTCGATTACTATGCCCGCACCGTTTTCGAGTGGGTCACCGACCAGCTGGGAGCCCAGGGCACGGTGTGCGCCGGTGGCCGATACGACGGCCTGGTGGAGCAATTGGGCGGTAAGCCGGTGCCCGCGGTCGGCTTCGCGATGGGTCTGGAGCGTTTGATCGCCCTGCTCGAACAGACCGATCTCGCCCAGCGTCTGCCCGGTATCGACCTCTATCTGGTGACGGTAGGGGAGCAGGCGCAGCGGGAGGGTCTGCTGCTTGCCGAGCGCCTGCGGGACGCCATGCCCGGCTTGAGATTGATCTCTCATTGTGGTGGCGGGAGCTTCAAGAGCCAATTCAAGAAGGCGGACAAGAGCAACGCCCGGTACGCCCTGATCCTGGGGGATGATGAACTCGCAAGGGGCGAGACAGGTCTGAAACCCCTGCGTGGTGAAGGCACACAACAGCAAGTGAAAATATCGGAACTGGTGGATCTGTTGAACGCCCGCTTGTAACAATTGACCACCAGTGTCCAACGCGTTTGTAGCGGTATGATCGCTATGGTTTTAATCAAGAGAAAGATAAAGGGAAAACGGCATGAGCGTTTACCAAACTGAAGAAGAGCAAGTTGAAGCGATAAAGAAGTGGTGGAAGGAGAACGGTACCTCGGTGGTGGCCGGATTGGTGATCGGCCTGGGGGCGGTCTTCGGCTGGCAGGGATGGAACAGCTATCAGGAACGGATCGGCAGAGAGGCTTCGGTCTCATTCAGTCAGCTGATGAACGCTTTTCAGAATAACGATCTGGATGCGGCCAGCAATCAGGCCGAACTGCTCAGGGGTGAGTATGCATCCACCAGCTATGCAGTCATGGCGGCGATGGCCCAGGCGCGGGTCAAGCTGGAGCAGGGTGACAGCACGGCGGCCCGCTCGCAACTGGAGTGGGCCATGCAGAACAGCCCGAACACAAGCCTCGAGCAGTTGATTCAACTCAACCTGGCGCGGGTCCTGCTGAGCGACGGAGACCTGGACGGCGCCGCCAAACTGGCCGATATCAGCGACGGGGGATTTGCCGGAGAGTACGCTGAGCTGCGCGGTGATATCGCCCTGGCGAAACAGGACAGGGCCGCCGCGCACGATGCCTACAGCCAGGCCCTGACGCTCAATGTGGCGAACCCGGACCAGGTGCAGATGAAGCTCGACGACCTGGCGATCGCCACTAACTGAGGTCGACATGTCCCGATTATGGCTAGCGCCTCTGCTGAGCATACTGCTCACAGGCTGCAGTATGTTCGGCGCCAAGGACAATGCGGACCCGCCGGCTGAGTTGGTTGAATTCGAGGAATCCCTCGAGGTGGAAATCCTGTGGGATCTTTCCGTGAGCAGCAGTGACGAAAAGTTTCTGGCGATCCGCCCCATCGTGCGGGATGGAAAACTCTATATCGCCGATCCGGATGGCGATGTGGCGGCGGTGGATGCCATGAACGGCGAGGTGATTTGGGAAAAGGATCTGGATACTGAATTGACCGGCGGTCCGGGTTTGGTTGGCGATCAACTGTTGCTCGGCACCGGCGAGGCCGAGTTGCTTGCCCTGGATGCCCAGAGTGGAGAGGAACGGTGGCGCCGCCGGGTCAGCAGTGAGGTCCTCTCCGTTCCCGGCGGGGAATCGGGTATCGTCGTGGTGCGGACCACCGATGGTCGGGTGCTCGGAGTGAATGCCGGAACCGGTGAAAGCCGTTGGAACTTCGACCGGAGCGTACCGGTCCTGACCCTGCGTGGTAATGGGTCGCCTGTGGTCAACTATTCTCAGGTCTTTGTCGGCTTTGCGAATGGCAAACTGGCGTGTCTGGCGTTGGAGTCCGGAAGCCTGATCTGGGAGGCGGCGATCTCTATCCCCGGTGGACGAACCGAACTCGAGCGGGTGGTGGACATCGATGCCGACCCGGTATTGGTGGAGGACACGATCTACGCCGGCAGTTTTCAGGGAGGCGTTGCTGCCGTTTCGGCGAACAGCGGGGTGGTGCTGTGGAAGCGGGAGCTTTCCACCCATGCCGGTTTGGATGCCAGTTGGCGGGATGTCTATGTGAGCGATGCGGAAGATCACATTTGGGCCCTGGACGCGACCAATGGCGCGACTCTTTGGCAGCAGCAGACGCTACACGCCCGGCGTTTGTCTGCGCCGACGATTGTCGGTGATTATCTGGTAGTGGGCGACCTGGAAGGCTATCTGCATTGGCTGTCCCGCGATGACGGCCGCATGTTGGCCAGGATCAGACCCGGTCGGGACGGTATCCATACCAAGCCCCTGGTGGTGGACGGCGTGGTATATGTGTTCGATAGGAATGGCCGGGTGACCGCTCTGCAGGCCAAGCCGATTTCAGACTAACGCAGCATGCTGCCCGTCATCGCCCTGGTTGGTCGCCCTAATGTGGGTAAGTCAACCCTCTTCAATCGTCTCACCCGCAGCCGTGACGCCCTGGTGGCGGATCAGCCGGGTCTGACCCGTGACCGCCAGTACGGCATCGGTAAGCTCGGCAAGAGTCCATATTTATTGGTCGATACCGGTGGGATCAGCGCGCAGGCCGAGGGGCTAGATCTGCTCATGGAGCAGCAGGTCAGGCAGGCGATCGGTGAGGCGGACCATATTCTGTTCCTACTCGATGCCAAGCAGGGATGCACAGCCGGTGATGAAATGCTTGCCGAGCAGCTGCGCCGCACTGGCACCCCGGTCACCTTGGTGGCCAACAAGAGTGATGGCTTGGATGCAGTGGTCGCCGCCGCGGATTTCTACACCCTGGGTCTGGGCGATCCGATCTCGATTGCGGCGACCCACGGCAGAGGAGTCAAGCCGCTGATCAACCAGGTGCTCTCCTCACTCCCGGTGGTCGAGGCAGCCGAGCAACTGGAAGACCGCGGTACACTGATCGCGGTAGTCGGGCGGCCCAACGTGGGTAAATCCACCCTGGTCAATCGCCTGCTCGGTGAAGAACGGGTGGTGGCGTATGATCAGCCGGGTACCACCCGGGACAGCATCTTTATCCCCTTCGATCATCGCGGTAAATCCTACACCCTGATCGACACCGCTGGTGTCAGACGGCGGGCGCGGATCAGGGAGGCGATCGAGAAATTCAGTATCATCAAGACCCTGCAGGCGATCGAACAGGCCAATGTGGTGCTGCTGGTGCTGGATGCCCGACAAGGTATCGGGGAACAGGATGCCCATCTGGCCGGGCATGTGCTGGAAAGTGGTCGGGCCTTGGTGCTGGTAGTCAACAAATGGGACGGATTGACGCAGGATCAACGGGAGCGAATACGTGAGGAGATCGAACGTAAGCTGGCGTTTCTCGACTTCGCCCGCTTGCATTTCATCTCCGCCTTGCATGGTTCGGGGGTTGGGGATCTCTACGATCTGGTGGACAAGGCCTATGCCAATGCGGTCCGTGATCTGTCGACTCCGGAACTGACCCGTCTGCTCGAGTTGTGGGTGCAGGAACATCAGCCACCTCAGGTGCATGGCCGGCGTATCAAGCTGCGCTACGCGCACCAAGGGGGAAAGAACCCCCCGATCATCGTGATTCACGGCAATCAGACCGAACAGGTCCCCGACAGTTACAAGCGCTATCTGATCAGCCGTTTCCGCAAGGCCCTGGATCTACAGGGCACGCCGATCCGCCTGGAGTTCCGATCCGGCAGTAATCCCTTCGAGGGGCGCAAGAACAAGCTAACCAATCGGCAGATTCAGCGACGCCAGCGCTTGAAACGATTCGTCAATCGCAACCGATGAGCAGCAAATCCAACGACGCGGAAAAACTCTCGGGCATGCTCGAGGCGGTCGGTCTGGAACGATTGCCGGAGACACAGCGGGCGTTTCTCATCGAGCAGGCCGGGCGTTACCGTTTCACCCAGCAGGAGCTGCGCCAATTGGGCGACATTGCCCGGGATCTCAACATGTGGGACGAAGCGCCGATTCAGCAGGTCTGGCCCAGGGTCGAGGTGGGTGGGGCTTCACACAAACAGCTTCGGCAGCGGTTGCTGGCCAGCCTGCGGGAGCATTGGCTGGGGCTCAAGGAAAAACCCAACAGCTATCCGGCACCTTTTACCCGCACGGAGTATCGACCGGAGAGGATCAAACGCCTGACCGTGCAGAGACCCCAACTCGGCCTGGGTGCTTGCCCGGTGGCGTCGCCGCGCACCCGTTGCTGCAATCTGCTGACCCTGGATGCCGTGGAGAATTGCGGTTTCGACTGCAGCTACTGCAGCATCCAGTCCTTCTATCACGGTGACGAGGTACGCTTCGATAGCCGTTTCCCCGAGAAGCTCAAGCAGCTTGAGTTGGATCCAGACAAGATCTATCACATCGGTACCGGTCAATCGTCGGACTCTCTGATGTGGGGCAACCAGGCGGGGATCCTGGATGCCCTGGTGGATTTCGCCGTACGTAATCCCAATGTGATCCTGGAGTTGAAAACCAAGTCGAAGAACATCAGCTATCTGCTGAAAAACCGGATACCCGAGAACATCCTCTGCACCTGGTCGTTGAATACCCCGACCCTGATCGCCCATGAAGAACATCTGAGCGCCTCTCTGGAGGCGCGCCTCACCGCTGCGCGTCGAGTCGCGGATAAGGGTGTGCTGGTGGGTTTTCATTTTCACCCAATGATTCACTACGACAACTGGCGGCAGGATTATGCGAAGATCTTTGAGCAGATCACCCATATGTTCTCCGTCGACGAGGTCGTACTGGTCTCTCTCGGCACCCTGACCTACATCAAACCGGTGATCAAGCAGCTGCGGGCGAGGAGCGGTTTCAAAAGCAAGATCCTGCAGATGCCGATGGTGGAGACGGACGGCAAGCTCTCCTACCCGGACGAGATCAAACTCGAGATGTTCGGTTTCGCCTATGCGTCACTGAGAACTTGGCATGCTGAGGTGTTCTTCTATCTGTGCATGGAGAATCAGCGCCTCTGGCGGCCCGTCTTCGGTTTTGACTATACCGACAACGAGACATTCGAGACTGCGATGAAGGCCAGCTACCTGCGAAAGATCGCGCAGCGGAGGACAGGTCATGGGGGATGACCGTCAACTGTTGATCGGCCTCACCTTCTTCCTCTACCTGATCGTGGTACTGGGGATTGGTCTGGTGGCCTGGCGGCGCACCCGGAATCTGTCGGACTTCGTACTGGGCGGCCGCCGCTTGGGCAGCTGGGTGGCCGCGCTCAGTGCCAGTGCCTCCGATATGAGTGGCTGGCTGCTACTGGGGCTGCCCGGTTATGCCTACCTTTCCGGCATGGAATCCATCTGGTTGGCCGGTGGATTGCTGGTCGGGACCTGGCTCAACTGGCGTATCCTGGCCGCTCGCCTGAGAGAGGCCTCGGAGCGGGCCGGCAATGCCCTGACCCTGCCGGAATATCTCTCCAACCGTTTCGACGACCACAGCGGTCTGATTCGTATCGTCTCCGCTCTGTTCATCCTGCTGTTCTTTCTTTTCTACACCAGTTCGGGTCTGGTGGCCGGCGGCAAACTGTTCGAGTCGGTGTTTGGCCTGCCCTATCACTGGGCGGTGGCTGTGGGAACCCTGACTGTCATCCTGTATACCGCTTTCGGCGGTTTTCTGGCGGTCTCCTGGACCGATCTGATGCAGGGGCTACTCATGGCAGTGGCGCTGCTGGCGGTGCCTTTGATGGCAATGGCCGAATTCGGTGCCGACGGAAACCTATACACCCGTTTGGCCGAAACCAATCCCCATCTGCTCAACCCTTTCACGGATAAACACGGGGAGACATTGGGCTGGATTACTATCGTCTCCCTACTCGCCTGGGGATTGGGTTATTTCGGACAGCCGCATATCCTGGCGCGCTTCAAGGCGGTGCAGTCCGTGGTGCTGATTCCCCAGGCACGGCGCATCGCGGTCAGTTGGGTAGCCCTCAGTCTCACTGCTGCCTGCCTCGTAGGGTTGTCGGGTGGTGTTGTATTCGACGCCCCATTGGCGGATGCCGAGAAGGTGTTTATCCGTCTGGTGGATTTGCTGTTTCATCCGCTGGTGGCAGGTATCTGCCTAGCGGCGATCCTGGCGGCAATCATGAGTACCGCCGATTCGCAGCTGCTGGTGGCCTCCAGCGCCTTCACCGAAGATTTCTACAAGACTTTTTTCCGCAGGCAGGCGAGTGACCGGGAGCTGGTGATCGTCGGCCGGCTGGCGGTGCTGGCCATTGCCCTGGTCGCCTACATCCTGGCGATGAATCCGGACAGCAGTGTGCTGGATCTAGTGGCTTACGCCTGGGCCGGCTTTGGCGCCGCCTTTGGTCCGGTTGTCATCCTATCTCTCTATTGGCGGCCTATGACCCGGCTGGGAGCACTCGGCGGCATCATCACGGGTGGGCTCACCGTGGTAATCTGGAAACAGCTGGAAGGCGGGCTATTCGACCTGTACGAGATCCTGCCGGGTATTCTGGTCTCGACAGTTGCCATTGTACTCATCAGCCTCATGACTGGATCAGCACAGGCATCCCGGAACAGACGTTTGGCCTGAACTGTCGTATTCTGTTCGGCATAACCCGGTCGATCGCAGGCAGAGATATGACTTCCTCTCGTTGCACCTTTGCAAATGAGCGCAGATGGCTGACCACTGGGGAGTGGACAGCATGTGCAGGAATGGCGGCATCCTCATGGGATGGCGCGCATGTTGTGACAGGTGGTGTCATCTTTGGCTGGTTGGCCCTGGTCGAGGCAGTGGGAGACAGTGATCCCAGCAACGACACGGCAACGGGTAGCACTAGGGTGGTGCCGAGAAGAGAGTTAAAACTCAGCGCTTGAACGGGGGACCGCCAAGCCCCCTTGCTTTATTGCGGAAATTCACATTGTCAGAAATCAGCCCTTGATGCAGATAAGCGGTTTCAGCTTGGCGACCTTGAGCGCCAGTCCGGCCAGCTGACTGGCCTCCACGACCGCTGACATATCCTTGTAGGCCCCGGGGGCCTCTTCCGCCACGCCGCGCAGGGAGGGGCTGCGGATGGTAATGCATTGACCTGCCGGGTCCTCGGTCACCTGATCTCCATGCCATTGCTTTTCAATAGAGTCTCTTACATCTTAAGAATGAATTTCTGAAATTGAAAAAAGTCTTTCATTTGATTAGTTACCCCACTATGTGATGGGTAATAGTACGACTATTTCACTATGAAGGATTTACGTTAACGTTCATCCCCGTCAATCAATCTACACCATTCAAGATTTCTTTTTTTTAGTACAGGAGTGAGGGATCGTGCTGTTAAGCGGGAGGTGATTAAACCAGATAAGCCATTAAGAATAATAACCAATGTGAGAATAACAACATTTAAACATTTTGAGACTCGGCCAAGAATAGGGAAGGGTTTCGAGGAGCGATCAATGAATAATAATATAGTCAAGAAGACCCGGGTGGCCGGGTTTGTCATTTTGTCCCTTGCCGCGAGTGTTGCCACAGCCGCAGGTTTGACTAAGCAGGAACAGTTGGGGAAAAACCTGTATTTCGATACTAACCTGTCTCTTGATCTTCACGGGAAAGGTCAGGCCTGTGAGAGTTGCCACACCCCAGTGAATGGTTTTGTTGACCCGGATTCCAATCTTCCGGTTTCTGAAGGAGTTATCAAAGGCCTTTTTGGTGGCAGAAATGCGCCTTCGGCTTCCTACGCCATGTTTGCACCGCCTTTGTTTGCAGATCTCAATGAAGATCCAGCGGGTGAATTTTGGATTGGTGGCCAGTTCTGGGATGGCCGTGCTACAGGTAATCCCGCGCTTGACGGACTTCCTGGGGTAATGGGTGATCCAAGTTTGGGTGATCCTTTGGCCGATCAGGCGCGTGGACCTTTCCTGAATCCAGTTGAGATGGCGAACACTAGCAAAGAAGAAGTGATCAAGGAAATATTAGTCTCTGATTACGCAAAGGTTTTCAAACGTGAATGCGGGCGAGTGGCCAAGGTAGGGGTGAACGCTGCATACGACTGCATGGCACTCGCTATAGCGGCTTTCGAACGTACCGAAGGTTTTGCACCTTTTACCTCGAAATATGATGCCTATCTAAAGGACTGTGTTGCGAACAATGACTTGGATCCTGTTCTGTGTGCAAATGGTGATGTGGGCGCTGATCCTTCAACGAGTGCAGTTAAAGCTGTTGCGCAAAAACACTTCACTCCCAGAGAACTGCTGGGTATGGAGTTGTTCATGAATCCCAACAACGATCTGATCGGTGACGTTCGCGACCCTGATGAGGGAGCGGCCTGTGTCCTGTGCCACGTGGCTGATTGGGCACCGGTTCCAGCTGGCCTGGAAGCGAATGTGCCGAGATGGGTCAAGAAGACATTTGGTAAGAAAACCAAACTGGCTCCCCCAGTCTTCACTGACTTTAGCTACGACAATCTGGGTGTGCCTGTTAATCCAGAAATTGCAGCTCTGGCAGGTCCACAGCCCATAGACCTTGGTTTGGGTCCTGTGGTTGGTCAGGCTGCTAATAACGGCAAGTTCAAGGTCATGGGATTGAGAAACATCGCGATTTCCGAGCCTTATGCTCACAATGGCTTTTTCAAGAGCCTGAAAGAGATCACCCACTTCTACAATACCCGTGACGTTGCCGCTGAGGGATGGCCTGCACCTGAAGTTCCAGAAAACGTCAATACTGGTGAATTGGGTAACTTGGGACTGAGTGATGCCGATGAAGACGCCATAGTCGAGTTCATGCAAACCCTGACGGATGGTTACCAGATGTAATGACTGATCTGTTGTAAGACTTCCGGACCCGCAGATCGTATTAAGCGACCTGCGGGTTTTTTATGTTCCTCATTTGTTCTCTTATTAAAACGCCAGTCGTGGATACAGAGGTCGGTGAAGATTGACGTCCAATGGCTGCCAGCTAAATCCTGGTGAGATGTTACAGGTCGAGTTTTTTATCAAGGCGATAGCCGGTAAATTCTGAGTACAGCAACTTGATCGGGCGCCAGCCTGCGGGCGTGAAATGATGTTTGGTATGACTGCCAGTGCAACCAGATATCCTGGGTGCGTAAGGAGTTATGGGGACAGTCGCCGCTTGGCAATGCCGCACATTCTAGCGGGTGAAAATCCCGTCCGGGTAACCGCTAGCCACGGGTCCTGTATCGGGCCTTGCAGTCAGTTTGGAGTTAACTCAGTCGTGATTCCTGATTCTCAACCCTTGATGCAGATCAGTGGTTTCAGCTTGGCGACCTTGAGCGCCAGTCCGGCCTGCTGACTGGCCTCCACGACCGCTGACACATCCTTGTAGGCCCCGGGGGCCTCTTCCGCCACGCCGCGCAGGGAGGGGCTGCGGATGGTAATGCCTTGACCGGCCAAGTCGTCGATCACTTGATGTCCATGCCACTGTTTGCTGGCGGCCCGTCGGCTCATGGCCCGCCCGGCGCCGTGGCAGGCGGAGCTGAATGAGTGCGCTTCCGCCTCCTTAGTACCGCAGAGGATATAGGAGGCGGTGCCCATGGAACCGCCGATCAACACGGGTTGTCCGGCCTTTCTGTATGCTTTGGGAAGCTCCGGGTGGCCGGGACCGAAGGCCCGTGTAGCCCCCTTGCGATGGATGTAGAGCCGACGGTCCTTACCGCCCACCCGGTGGGTCTCCAGCTTGCAGGTGTTGTGGGAGACGTCGTAGAGCAGTGCCAGTTCGGCTCGGGGCAACACCCGCTCGAAGGCCCGCCGGGCCAGGTGGGTGATGATCTGCCGATTGGCCAGGGCGCAGTTGATGCCGGCGCGCATCGCTCCCAGATAGCTTTGCCCTACCTTGGAGTTGATGGGGGCACAGGCCAGTTCCCGGTCCGGCAGCTGGATACCGTGCTGGCCGGCGGTCATCACCATCTTCTTGAGAAACTCGGTGCCGATCTGATGGCCCAGGCCCCGTGAACCGCAGTGAATGCTGAGCAGAATGTCCCCTAGTTTCAAACCGAAGGCATCCGCCGCGGTGCGGTCGAACAGCTCCACCACCTCCTGTACCTCCAGGTAGTGGTTGCCGGATCCCAGGGTGCCCATCTCGTCTTTTTGGCGTTTCTTGGCGTAATCGGACACGGCTTCAGGATCGGCACCAGACATGCAACCGCCTTCCTCGATATGCTGTAGGTCTTCCCGGTAGCCGTAACCCTGCTTGACCGCCCACTGGGCGCCGCCGCTGAGCATCGCGTCCATCTGTTTGGCCTGCAGGCGGATACTGCCGGTACTGCCGAGACCCGCGGGCACGGTCTGAAACAGGCTGTCCGCCAACCAGTCCCGGTTGGCCTCGATCTGGTCCCTGCTGAGGCCGGTATGCAGTGAGCGGACCCCGCAGGAGATATCGAAACCCGGGGGGGGGGGGGGGGGGGGGGGGGGGGGGGGGGGGGGGGGGGGGGGGGGGGGGGG
>JASJBU010000107.1 GCA_030066355.1 Gammaproteobacteria bacterium
GGTGGCCTTTATCGCCGAGTCGAATGATCTCAAGGTCAGACTGGCGGCCATGCGCACGGAATCCAAGGCCTATTGGACCCTACCGATCGATCCATTCGTGGTCGCCAACCGCATGCTGGAGCTCACCTCCGGCGACAGCCACAATGCCTATCGGGTTTTGATCGTGGAGGACGACCCGGCTCAGGCCAAGTTTGCTTCCGCCATCCTGGACAAAGCCAATTTCGAATGCCGTTCCGTCACCGACCCCTTGAGCGTGATGGAGGCCTTATACGATTTCCGGCCCGATCTGATTCTCATGGATCTCTATATGCCTGGGGCCAGTGGTACCGAGCTCACAACCGTGATCAGGGAGCAGAGTGAGTTCATCGACACACCCATCGTATTTCTCTCGGGGGAGCAGGACCGCGACAAACAACTCCAGGCCCTCAGCTTCGGTGGGGAAGACTTTCTGGCGAAGCCGATTACCCCAAAACACCTCATCTCCACGGTTACTAATCGAATTCAGCGCGCTCAGCAACTGACCCACCGGCTCGGAGAATTCAGCAGCAATCAGGACGAATCGGGTCTGTTCACCCGTAAGTATCTGTTTGAAAGGGTCGACAACCTACTCAGCAGTCATCAATTCGATAACAAGGAACCCGCTGTCTTCTATCTGGATATCGATAACGCCGATGATATCCTCGAGCAAGTGGGTATTGGAGGTATGGATGTAGTGATCGCCGAACTCGGTAAGCACCTCAGCAGCGTGCTGCAACCCCAGGATGTGCTGAGCCGGTTCGGTGACAGCAGCATAGGCCTGCTTGCCTATCGAGACACAAAACAGGCGCTCGAGGCCTTCGGCGAAAAACTCTGTTCGGTGGTCACGGACAAGATCATCAAATTCGATAAGCACACTCTCGGGACCACCCTCAGTATCGGTGGCTATCTCATCGAGGATGCCCGCCAAGACGCACGCGCTTTGTTCTCCCGGGCAAAACTGGCGAGCAACATAGCGAGCAGCGCCGGCGGCAACCAGGTCTTCATTCAACTGCCTGAAACGAAACAGGTTACCGAGAAGACAGAAGACGTCTACGCCAAGCTGATCGTCAAGGCTATTGAAAACAACTACTTCGAAATCTTTTTCCAACCTATCGTGGCCCTCAAGGGTGGCTCTGAAGACAAGGCCTTCTACCAGACCCTCATCAGGCTGCAGGAGCCTGACGGCAAACTGCTGATGGCGGGTGAATTCATTCCCACGGCGGAGAGGATGGGCATCATCAACAAGATCGACCAGTGGACGACGCGATCGGCCTTGACGATCCTCACGGAACAGAGCAGTCAGGGCAACCAGTTGCACCTGTTTGTCTCCCAATCGGTCGATCTGTTGGAAAACATGGAACGGCTCACCTGGCTGCGCGACAAAGAACGCTCGGGATTGATTCTCAAAGACAGCCTGACCTTTGAGTTCAGATTATCCGAGATCCTCAATAACCTAAATTCCGCCAAGCTGTGTTTCGATATGTTGGGCAATATCGGGATCACCACGCTCCTGACCGGCGTCAACAATTCCGCTGAAGCACAGCGGGTGCTCAATCATTTGAACATCCGCTATATCAAATTGGATACCAGGCTCTTGCAAAATCCCGACCAGGGGCTCAAAGAGCTGATATCCTTGGCCCACTCGCTTGATATCAAGGTCATTGCACCCCAGGTCGAGGATCCAAAGAGTATCGCCTTGTTGTGGAGCAGTGGCACCGATTATGTTCAGGGTTTCTTCGTCCAGCGTCCCGAAAACAACCTGATCTACGACTTCAACGAGTCTGTGCTGAACTGACCAATCCGCTGACCGCGGATACAATCGATTGAGCGAAACTGGCCAGGAGAATACCGTGAAGACATCGGCTATCCATCGCATCACAGGTCCGGTCTTTAGCTGGCTGATCGTGACCGCCAGTGTGGCGGACGACCCGGTCCTATACCCCCATCCTCCCGCGCCAATTTACCAGCCTGGTGATCAGCAACACTCCTGTGACCAATTGGAGACTGAACTCGCCACTCTGGAACCCCTGACCTATACCTACAAACCCGGCTTCTACAATGATCCCGCCCATGCCGCCGCAATCTGGGGGGGTCTGTTCGTACCCCCGGCCTGGGGTTATCTCGGGTACTCCGGCCTGGCGGAGTATTACGATGAAAGGCGCATCATGGATGCCCGGCAGCGGATCGAAGTGCTGCGCCGGCTCAAGGCCTATCGCCGCTGTAACGAACAGTGAGCGAACTGCAACCAGGCGCCCGTCTGTCGGTTCGCAGCCAGGACTACACCTGGAGCGAGCTGATCCAAATGGTCATGGCCCATCGCACCAAGCTGACCGCGGCGAATCTGATCGCCATCCTGGGCGCCATGGCAGCGGTCCCCGTGCCCATGCTGATCCCCTTGCTGGTGGATGAGGTCTTACTCAATCAGCCGGGCACCGCGGTCAGTGTCATGAACAGCCTGTTTCCGGAACACTGGCATGGCCCGGTGCTCTACATTCTGGCCATCCTGCTGTTGACCGCGACCCTCAGGCTGATCGCCCTGTTGCTTACTGTCTGGCAGACCTGGCAGTTCACCTGCATCGCGAAAAACGTGATCTTCCGGATCCGCCGCGACCTGCTGCTCCGGCTGGAACAGATCTCGATGTCCGCCTACGAGACCCTCGGCAGTGGCACGGTAGCCTCCCATCTGGTCACGGACCTGGATGCGGTGGACAACTTTGTCAGCGTCACCATCAGTAAATTCCTGGTAGCCGTGCTGAGCATCCTCGGCACCGCGATCGTCCTGCTCTGGATCAACTGGCCGTTGGCCCTTTTCATCCTCTTTCTGAATCCGGTCGTCATTTATTTCACCATGGTCTTCGGCCGTAAGGTCAAACAGCTCAAAAAGCGCGAGAACTCCGCCTTTCAGGCCTTTCAGGAGACCCTGGAAGAAACCCTGGACGCCATCCAGCAGATCCGCGCCAGCAATCGGGAGCGCCACTATATCGGCCGGATCATCGACCGGGCCGATCACATCCGTCACCACTCCGCTGCCTTTACCTGGAAGAGCGATGCGGCGAATCGGCTGTCTTTCTTCATCTTCCTGTTCGGTTTCGATATCTTCCGGGCCGTCAGCATGTTTCTGGTACTCTGGTCGGATCTCAGTATCGGCGAGATGCTCGGCGTCTTCGCCTATCTCTGGTTCATGATGGGACCGGTACAGGAGGTCCTGGGTATCCAATACGCCTATCATGGCGCCCAGGCGGCCCTGAGTAGGATCAATGAAATGCTACGGGTTAACCTGGAACCGAACTTTCCCCACGAGGTCGATCCCTTCACGGGCAAGACCACCGTGGCGGTGAGGCTCGAGCATTTGAGCTTTGCCTATGGAGACGGTCCAAGGGTGCTCGATGAACTCTCCCTGCAGATCCCAGCCGGTGAGAAGGTCGCCTTCGTTGGCGCCAGCGGCGGCGGTAAGACCACTCTGGTGCAGGTGCTGCTCGGGCTTTATCCAGCCGACTCCGGGCATGTACTGTTCGATGAAACACCCGTCGAGCAGATCGGCATGGATGTGGTCCGCAATAATGTGGCCACCGTGCTGCAGCACCCCGCCCTGTTGAACGACAGCGTCAGGATCAATTTGACCCTGGGCCGTGAGGTGAGTGATGCAAAGCTTTGGGAAGCCCTGACGATCGCCCAGCTGAAAACCACGGTGGAGCGCCTGCCCGATGGACTCGACACGCTGATCGGGCGCTCCGGCGTGCGCCTCTCCGGAGGTCAAAGGCAGCGGCTCGCCATCGCCCGAATGGTGCTGACCGATCCCAAGGTAGTGATCCTCGACGAGGCCACCTCCGCCCTCGATACCACCACCGAAGGTGAGTTACACAGTGCCCTGCAGGCCTTTCTGAGGGGCCGAACGACGATCATCATCGCCCACCGCTTGAGTGCGGTGAAACAGGCAGATCGGGTTCTGGTTTTCGAGAACGGCCAGATCGTCGAAGACGGCAGGCATGACGATCTGTTGGCGCAGAACGGTCTCTACACCTCCCTGTATGGACGTCAGGAGCCGGCTCATTGAAACCTCAGGTCGCATGACCGGTTACTCCAACCTGACCTCCTGAATGTAGACGGCTCCGGGTGTATCCGGTGACGAGGCGAAGATCCCCAGACCTTTGATCTTAGCGAGATCCATACGGCGGGCTCGGGGTGCTAGGGCGACGACTTCCAGGTCGATTTCGATGCTGCTCAATCCGGGCTGAATGGTATAAGTCTGATTGAATCGATCGCTATAGCGCTGAACTCCCTCGACATGTCGGGCATCATGAATCCGGCAGGTCACCCGCATCGCTTTAGGCTGCGGATTGTAGAGCGTCAGTATCAGCATTCGATAATCACGCCAATCACCCGGGAAATATTTCAGGTGCACACCGGAATATCGGCGACTTGTCAGTTTCACCAGCATCGCGTTTCGTTCATTGAGGGCGGTCAAACGCAGTCTGGATCGCGCCGCATCACCCTCCCAGCGATTCATCTCAAAGGGTGTCGAAAAATCCGCCAGGACGGGAAACTGGACCTTGGCGATGCTCTCATCCAACAGGCTGATCATCAGCGGCTTGAGCATGATCAACAGGATGATCACCAACAACACCCTGAGCCCACGCAGACCCCATTGCAGGGTCTTCCAGGAAGGGCTCGATGCGTGGAAAGCCAGGACCAGTAGACTGCCTGTCATATCCCTCAGGATATCCAGCACATCGGGTGTCCGACGGGTACCTATCTGCGAGACCTCGATCAGAACACCAAACAGCAGGGTAAGGCTCAGGACCATGACCCAGCGCATCGCTTGCGATAATCGCGCAATGCGTTTCACACTCAACAACAGATACGCCAACAGCGCGAAATAGGCGACATGCCCGGCATTCCAGAGATGCTGCATGGATCTTGATACATCGGCTCCCAGATCTCCCCAATACAAAATCCCTGTCATGAGGAGTAAAGCACCGATCAGAATCCAAATTCTTTGTTGGCTTAATGACATGACTCGAACTTTTGGCTCGCAACTCCCCGGTTAACCAGGCTTGCTTCTGAGTGGTTGTTACATCTTGTTACACAAGAATACAGTATTGAGAGGATCTCCCGAGCGTCAGCGGACAGAATCATCATCAAGGACGATGCTGTCCGCTTCAAACTCACTCAACAAAGGAGATCCTCACATGGGTAAGACAATCTTAATCGTATCGATCGTAATCGGCGCACTGTTGATCGGCGGTATCAGCTATGCGAAATACCGGGGCTTCTGTAGCGGACCTGAAAGCAAGGCCGACTGGGTGGTCTATCGAATGACCAACCAGCTGGACCTGGACGCGCAACAACAGGAGCGTCTGGAGGGATTCCGTGACAAGGCGTTGAGTCTGCTGCAGAACATGCGCGAGGAAAGACCTCAGCAGATGCAAATGGCACTCGGACTGCTCGAAGCCCCGCAGTTGGACCGACAACAGGCCTACCAGATGTGGGAAGTCAAACACAATTGGATGGCTGCGGCGGGCCCGCAATTGATCGATGCCTTTGCGGACTTCAGCGACAGCCTGAACCAGGACCAACGCAGCAAGCTACAGGCGATGATCACCCAGCATCGGAACCGCCACGCGAAACCCTGTTGTGAAGCAGCAACATCCCCTGAACAGGAATGACAGCGGCCATCAGCCGGCCTCCCCTCGACTGGGAGGTCGGGTGATATACTAGTGTACAAGTTTCGACCATCGCCCTGCCGGGGAAACCCTCGTGTCCATGTCAAATATCCTGCTGATTGACGACGATCAGGCGCTCGCCGAACCTTTGCGCGACTATCTGCAACAATTCGACCTGCAGCTCGTCTCCGTCACCCACCCGAACGATGGTTTGCAGTTGATTCGCCTGAATCCGCCGGATCTGGTGATCCTGGATATCATGCTGCCGGACATGGATGGTTTCGAAGTCTGCCGCCAGATCCGCCGATCGAGCGATCTGCCGATCATCATGCTGACGGCCCGGGGGGACGTGATGGATCGGGTGGTCGGCCTGGAGCTGGGTGCGGACGACTACCTGGCCAAACCCTTCGAGCCCCGTGAACTGGTGGCGCGTATCCAAAACATCCTGAAACGCGCCCATGAACCCACCCGGCACGGCCGGCAGATCGAGATCGGTGAGCTCAGTCTCAACCTGGAACAGCAACAGGTCATCTGTCGGGGTACAGCCCTGGAACTCACCACCATGGAGTATCGTCTACTCGAGCTGCTCGCCCGCTCACCCGGCAAACCCTTTTCCCGGGACGAGATCATCAGCGTCCTGAAAGGCACGGAGGCAGAGTTATACACCCGTTCGGTGGATATCCTGGTCAGTCGGGTCAGGCATAAGCTGCAGCCACTCGACTATATCAAGACCGTCTGGGGCACAGGCTACAGCCTGGTGGGACCTGCGGTATGAAACGTCGCCACTCCCTGACCTGGCGGCTGATCCTGCTGTTCATCATGACCGGTTTGCTGATCAGCCTGAGCATGCGTATGGGATTTCGTTACGGTATCCAGGGTGAACTCCGCTCTCTGGCCGAACCCCACCTGCTCGAGTATATCGATCACCTGCGCAGTGAGATCGGCTCACCTCCCGACTACCCTTCGGCCCAACGCTTGGCCGAGCGACTCTCACTCGAGATCCATGCTGAAGGACCAACACAGAACTGGTCAACCCACGGCAAACCGCCGCAAACCGACGATCTGTCGTTCCGCTCCCACAGCTTGAGTGATGGTACGCGCATTGAAATCGGGCGCAACGAACATCGACTGGTCGTCAGGTTGGATCAGAACGGTCATGACGTTTTGTTGATTCCACAGAGACTCACCCATAGCCGGCAGATTCCCGTCATTATCCTGCTGACCATACTGATCGTGATCGTCATCATCGCCTTTGCCTATCACCGGGTGAAGCGGATGATTCGCCCCGTACAGAGCTTGCGTGACGGGGTCTCACGTTTCGGTTCGGGTCAACTGGACTATCGCATCCCCACCGGTCGACAGGATGAATTGGGCGAGCTCGCCGCAAGCTTCAACAACATGGCGGGCGATATCCAGCAGATGCTCGAGGCCAAGCGGCAACTCCTGCTTGCCATCAGTCATGAACTGCGCTCACCCTTGACCCGCGCCAGGCTCAATGCCGAACTGCTGGCTGAGAGCGACAGCCGACAACGGATCATCCGAGATCTCAGGGAGATGGAGGAACAATTGACCGAGATTCTGGAAACAGAGCGACTGAACAGCCGTCATGTGAAACTGGATCTGGGCAGTTACTCACCCACCAGCCTCATCGATGAGGTCATTGAACAGCATTTCCCGGGTGCGCGATTTCAACGCCAGGAAGCTGTTGACCCACCCCGCGTTCAGGTTGATGCCTTGCGTATTCGCCTGCTGATCAAAAACCTCCTGAGGAATGCCTTGCAGCACACCCCGGAGGACGCGGCAGCACCGGAAATCCGCAGTCGATTCAACTCGACTGACTGGTTGCTTTCCATCAAAGATCATGGCCCGGGGATAGACCCAGAGCATCTCCCTCATCTGACCGAGGCCTTCTATCGGGTGGACAAATCGCGTCAACGCCTGACCGGCGGGTTCGGTTTGGGGCTGTATCTCTGCCGGGTCATCGCCGAGGCCCACGGCGGCAGCTTGAGGATCACCAGCGATCCTGGTACGGGCAGCGAGGTCTGCGTAACCTTACCCGTTTGGCAAGTCCGCAGGGCTTGAACGAAAACTGACGTCAAAGATCCTGCCAGCGATCGAAAAACAGACTGGAGATGATCCCGGCAAAGCCACCGCCAAACAGGCCACCGAGCATGGCCTGGGGCAGGAAATCCTGCACACGATGGATCAGATCATGAAAGGCACCGGTCGAATCGATATCGATGCTGTGTACCATCACGAAGTTGCACAGGGCCAGGAACACCGCCACCCCGAAACCAACCAGGGCACCATTGCCTGTCGCAGACAGCGAATGGCGGAATCGTTTTAGAAACGCAGGGACCATCGTGACATAGAGAAAACCGGTAAGTGGACACATGATGCAGATGACGATGCCCATCGGAGTGTCCGGATACAGATTGACGATCAACAGGCCGACACACGAGACAAACATACCTGCCGTGAGACCGGTCAGCGTTTTGGCGTCCGCCCGATAGACCCTCGAGTTAGGTGTGTATCGACCATAGATTCCGCCCGCGATGGCACCCACCGCACCAATGATCAGAAGCAGATTGAGCGGACCAATCGATGCACTCCAATAGACCATCAGGATCGCGCAGATGGGGGAAATAATGATCGCCATCAGGACGGCCAGACGCATGCTGCTGTATATCAGCGCACCGATCGTGCCCGCCAGCACTCCGGAAAACAAATAAGGGTGTAGCGGTATTTGCCACTCTGTACCCAGGGCGGCGAAGGTAACGAACAACATGCCGTAGAGTGTACCGATGAACGCCCAGATCACCCCTCGGATGAAGGCCTCTCTGAAACGCACAAGCAATATGTCAGGTAAGGATGAAAGTGTCTGTTGCATGACTACGTTTACCTCCGAGGTTCACGTAAGACCATTATTTTGTTTTACATGAAAACTAACAGATAAGATTTATATTCCAATTGGGAATATCCAGAAAGTCAGGGGGGAATTGCATCATAGAGCATTGCTCTAGCGCCTTATGAATTGTCAATAGACCGGGGTTTATCGGTAGTGCAGTGTGGGGATGCTCAGTTTCGCCGAAACCTGGTGAACCGCAGCTCAGCCGCCGGGCAGAGAGATCCCCGTGAGCTTCTTGTACAGCGAAACCGCGTAGGAATCGGTCATGCCTGAAACGAAGTCGGTCAGACGCAATAATCGGGTATAGCCATCCGGTGACGGCACCCTATGCAGTCCGATGAACTGGTCCGGAATCAAACGCACCATCATCTGGCTGCGCGGACTGGCGGCCTCGCCATGCTCGGCGATATCATCAAGAATCTGGATGAAGCGCTCCAGCAGCTCACTGATCACCTGGAAGCCCGCAGTCTCGATCTCCACGACCTCCGGTGCACAATAGATCTTGTCCGTGGCCACTTCGATCAGACGTTCCATTTCCCGGCGTTTGCCGATCAGTTTCATCAGAGGTTCGTCGAAGCGTCCGGCCATCATTTCCGTTTCATTGTCCAGAAAACAACTCAACACCTCACTGATCACTTGACTGATGACCTTGGCTCGCAGAAACTCGATCTTCTCTTTGTCCCCGGTGATCCTGTTGAGACGTGCATGCTGGCTGGCCTGATCCGTAAGGATGGGACAGAACAGGTCCAAGGCCTCCTGAAAGCTCAAGTGACCGAGGCGATAGCCATCTTCGATATCGATGACCCGGTAACAGATATCATCCGCCGCTTCCACCAGAAAGGCCAGTGGATGTCGGCACCAGATTGCCATGACCGGATCCTTGCGGATCAACCCCACGGTCTCCGCCACCTCACTGAACAGCTCCTGATCTTCCGCAGTGAAACCCTGTTTTTTTGCGCTGACCCCATCGAACCGGCCATTACCGATGCAGGATTCACGGGGGTATTTGGTGAAAGCGGCCAAGGTGGCGCAGGTCAACTGCAGCCCGCCCCGGTTGTCCCGGTTCTGCAATCGGGAGAGTACCCTGAAACCCTGCGCGTTGCCTTCGAACTGCAGGAAGTCATCCCGCTGGCTACCTTTCAGCACACCCACCCGACGTCTCCCGTACTCGGCCGTTTCCGCCCAATGCCGGATACCATCCTCACCTGAATGGCCAAAGGGCGGATTGCCGATGTCGTGCGAGAGACAGGCGGCGGCACAGATATCCCCAAAGTCTGATGCCTCGGTTGCCCGCAGCTGGTGTCTTGCGATGATCTGCTCTCCGACCAGAGTCCCCAGGGAGCGTCCCACACTGGATGATTCCAGACTGTGCGTGAGTCGGGTTCTCACATAATCGATCTTGGAAAGAGGAAAGATCTGGGTCTTGTCCTGCATGCGCCGAAACGCCGACGAAAAGACGATGCGATCATAGTCCCGTTGATAATCGGTGCGTGAGGCACTCGCGGAAGGCTCGTCTTTCGAACCCAGGCGTTTGCGGGATAGTAGCTGTGGCCAATTCATGGACATGGATCAATTGCTCGACATTGGTTTGCATCACTTCGCCGACCGGCAAAGATGAAATCATATCAGGATTTAACAGATTGATTGACCAGGGGAGCGCCGGACAGTCGTTTGCTACCCAGGGCCAGCATGCCTGCCAGCGCGATCATCAGGGCCCCGATCACAAAATGCAGACTCAGGGTCTCATCCCAAAACAGATAACCGTAGATCGCCCCGAAGACCACCGAAAAATAGGTGAACGGACTGACGCTGGAAGCCGCTGCAATGGCATAACCCCGAGTCATCAACAACTGACCCAGCGTTCCGAGCACGCCCATCAGGATCAACAGGGACCATTGCAGCAGGTCGGGTGCCTGCCAGCTCCAGAGCGCGGGAACCAACGAGATCAGTGTACAGAACAAGGTAAAATAGAAGACCACCCGGAGCGAAGACTCGGTTCGTCCCAGACGCCGCACCGTCACCTTGGCCTGGGCAGCCAGCAAACCTCCCAGCAATCCCACCAGCGCGATCCGATTGAATTCACCCGTGGGATCCAGAACCAGGATTACCCCTGCGAATCCCAAACCAATCGCCAGCACGACGCCCCGACGCAGCGACTCGCTCAGCCAGAGCCAGGCGATCAGGGGCATGAACAGCGGCGCTGTCATCTTCAACAACATCCCCTCGGCCAACGGCAGGTTGGCCAGGGCATAAAAAAAACAGTACATGGCCGACACCCCGGCGGCGGCCCGCAACAAGTGCAGAGGTGCCACCCGGGTCTGCAGATTGGCGAGTCCCCGACTCCACACCAGAGGCATCAGTACGATCAAGCCGAACAGGCTGCGCATGAAAACCGCCATCTCGCTGGGCAGCTCCGCGGTCACCGTCTTCACGGTGGCACCCATGGAAGCGAACATCAGCTCCGACAGCAATATCAGCAATGCGCCTAACGGCAGATTCTGCTTGTATAACATGAACCGCCCGTCCGTTTGTGCAAGACCCTTGAATGCATGACACCTTTTACCACAATGCCAGGATCGCATTCTCCATTTAGTCTATGGCAAAATGCATCACAAATTTGCCAACAACAGGTAACAATCCTATGCCTGCTTTTCGAATCTTGCCGGTGTTATTCGTTCTGGCATTGACCGCTTGCACCTCGGCCTACTATGGCACCATGGAAAAAGTGGGTTACCACAAACGAGACATTCTGGTGGATCGTGTGGAGTCCGCGCGGGATGCCCAGGCTGAGGCCCAGGAGCAGTTCAAGTCCGCACTGGATCAATTCGCCTCGGTGGTCCAACTGCAGGACAGCGATCTCAAGCGGGCCTACGAAAATCTGCATGACGAATTCGAGGACAGCGAGTCCGCGGCCAACGCGGTCTCCGCGCGCATCGAAAAGGTCGAATCCGTAGCCGGTGCCCTGTTCGAAGAGTGGCAGGAGGAACTCGCCCTCTATCAGAATCAGAGCCTCAAGGCATCCAGCAGCAGGAAACTGCAGGAGACCAAAGAACGTTATCGGGAAATGCTGAAAACCATGAAACGGGCGGAGAGCAGTATGCAACCGGTGCTCAATACCTTCCGCGACAATGTGCTTTACCTGAAACACAACCTCAACGCCCAGGCGATCGGCGCCCTGCGTGGCGAGTTCTCCAGTCTCAAGGCGGACATCGGCCAACTGATCGACAGAATGAATCTCTCGATCGATCACTCCACCCGGTTCATCAAGAGCCTCCAGGAAAGTTGATGCGTTCAAGCCTGATGCTGAGGATTAGAGGTTATCGAACCATGAGCTCCCTGCACAAACCGGTCTGAGCGCACAGCGTGTTTCTGCCCTCGGGGAACAACCTGACGTTGAGGATCTTGCTCACTCTGGTTTTCCTGGTTGGCATCTACCTCTACGTAAACTTTTTGTTGCAGGATGGTGCCTTCTATGGGCTCATCGTGCTAGCCGCCCTGTTTGGCGGCTATATGGCCATCGTCACTGGCGCCAATGATACGGCGAACAGCCTCGGTCCGCCGGTGGGAGCCAAGGCCATCACACTGCCGATGGCCCTTGTCATCGCTGTTCTGTTCGAAATGGCCGGTGCTTTGATTGCCGGCGGAGATGTGACGCAAACGATCAAGGGCGAAATTATCGACCCGGGAATGATCTGTGATCAACAGGACTTTGTCTGGCTCATGCTCTCCGCCCTGCTGGCGGCCGCCATCTGGGTACATCTGGCTACGGCGCTGGGGGTCCCGGTCTCAAGCACCCACGCCATCATCGGGGGTATTCTCGGCGCCGGTATCAGCATCGGTGGTTTCGGTATCACCAATTGGCCAAAACTGGCGGCCATCGCCAGCAGTTGGATCGTCTCACCCCTTATGGCTGGCCTCATCGCAGCCTTCCTGCTCTATCTGATCAAACGCACCCTGACCCACAAGGCAGACATGGTAGGTGCCGCAAAACGCGTCGTCCCCTTACTCGTCGCGGCAATGGGCTGGGCCTTCTCCGTCTATCTCATCCTCAAAGGCCTGAAACAGGTCCTGCACGTGGACTTTTGGACCGCCATACTGACCAGTTTCATCATTGCCACCGGCATCTATCTGATTGTGCAGCCGGCAATCGTACAGACCGCCGACCGGCTCCCGCAAAGCAAGATGGGTATCAACTCACTGTTCAATATACCCCTGGTATTCGCCGCTGCCCTGCTCAGCTTCGCTCATGGTGCCAATGACCTGGCCAATACGATCGGCCCGCTGGCCGCGATCCACGAAGTCCTGCTGGGTACCGGAGTCACGGATATCGCGAGGGTGCCTTTCTGGATCGTCTTGGTCGGCGCCATCGGAATCTCCATCGGGGTTGCCTTTTATGGACCCAAGATGATCAGGATAGTGGGTTACGAGATCACTGAACTGGACCAGATGCGGGCCTACTGCATCGCCATGGCAGTGAGTCTCACCATCATCCTAGCCAGCGAACTCAGCATCCCGGTGAGCACGACGCATACCGTGGTCGGGGCCGTATTAGGGGTTGGATTTCTGCGGGAATATCTGAAAAACCACTACGCGGAAACACGGGAAAAGATCACCCGGCACCTGGAAGGTCAAAAGCTGTCACTGATCAACCGTTTTATCGACCAGTTTCATCATGCGAATATCCTGCAGAAACGGGCGATGATGAGGGAACTCGAAACTCACTCCAAAGCCGTAGATCTGACCAAGAAAGAGCGCAAGCAGCTACACAACCTCTATCACAAAGAGATTGTCAAAAAATCCACTTTTCTGAAGATCCTGTTCATGTGGCTGCTGACGATACCGACTGCGGGTCTGATCGCATCGCTGATTTACCTGTTGGCCCAGACCATCCAGTCAACCTGAATACGGCTTGTCAGGGGCTGAGTGGTACATTTGGGATCAAATTATCCACTTTGGGAATATTCGTGGCATCGACCCGTAGTTTCAGGAACATCGCGTCCCAGGCGGCCTGGTTCGGCGCCCCATTTTGCCGCAGCCTGGCGTTGATGTCCTGCAGATTGGCCACATCGGTAAAATCGGCATCACCCTTGCTTAGATTCTTGTAAGAGAGACTGACCGATCCGTCACCTGAATTGGCATCGAAATCGATCCGCAGACGCAGGCGGTACCAATCCGTCGGTGCGTCGTCACTATCACGCAGTCCAACCACACGGCTCACCAGATTGTTCGCGGCGAAGATCGCAAACTGCCGTTCCCAGAAACCGAATGGCACGCCAATCTCGTTGTTGGCTGCCTCCAGAACCCCGTCTTTGTCGATGTCCTGTCCCAACGCGAAGATCGCGTTGTCATCAGCCGTG
>JASJBU010000108.1 GCA_030066355.1 Gammaproteobacteria bacterium
CTCCAGGGAAGGAGGTGAAAAAGGCCAGTCTGGCGTCAAGATGGAGGATAGGGTCAGCGATTCAAGGATAAATCAACGGCGGCTAGCGGAACCATGAACCGATAATCGCTGAACATCTCAGGCGGTTGAGCTGTTGCGGTCTGTTTCCTTCACTCTGCAACGGATTGACAATAAATGAGCCGACCCCCTGCTACCCCAAAGTAGCGGTGCTGCTGATCATCAGCCAACAGATCCAACCGATATCCCTGGGTGCCATCTGCGATATCCTCAGCTGCACAGGCTTTTTTTATCTCCCGCCAGGCTATCCGCATGATCGATTTGACTCTGATCTGTGTTTCCGGCACATCGATTCGTCGACTGAGGTCACGCCGAGCGCGTCTCAATAGATCGATGGTTTCCGTCTTCTGACTCTGGATCCTGGTGTGAGGTTTATCCGGTTCGGTGCGACAGATCTTGGCCTGGGTTCCTGCCGTATGGACATGATATACCCGGTCGGAAATCCTCAGTTTGATCCGGAAACCCGGCTGGAGAGCCTGTGTATAGACCTTCCCTTTTTCCGGGCACCCCAAACTCCCGTCCCGCCACTCTACCGCTTCAGCGCCCTGTACTTTGATCTGTCCGGCAGGTACCTTTGCGTGTAGACTCAGCGCCTGCTTTGCTTGTTCGATGGCCTGTTTCATCGATGACGACATACCCGCCAGGCTATCCACGGTTGTCAGCAGGATGCCGCTCAATAAACACAAATGAATAAACCCTGTTTTCGAAATGAAGTTTCTGCGCATCGTCTAAGAGACCCCTCTGCCCGGGATGACCACAATCAACCTGATCCTTATCATCCCTCCGCCTTACGATCGCAGTCAACATGGCATAGTGCTTCGAGAGGTTATGTCACTCTGATCGGCCCATTGCGCTCATTTGTCACAGCAGATACAGATTAGCTTTTATGGGACGACTGTCCGTAAACTGAAGCAGGTCCAGGATCAGTTATAGTGTCTCGTTAGTTGCTGTTTTTTTTCGTATGTTCCATACCAGCTTTTTTATGCTATTGCTTGTTCGATACGCAGTACGTGATAACCTCCAGGCTGCTTGCCATAACAACGGATGTGTCTCGTTGATGAGTTCGTCTCTTTGATATCCGTATTTCTCAGCCAACTCGACAGCTTCATTAGACAAAGAAAAGCCGAACAGCTTGTCGTGTTTCCATTTTTGCAGTGACTTCTGATGAAAATAAGTTTCATCAGCATCATCTACTGAAACGCCACAAAAGCCAAACACCGGTTTCATCGTTTCGAGAGAAGACACCATGTCCTCATAACGTATAACGACGAGCTGTTTTCCAAGAATACCTTGCAGTTTCAGTAAATTTTCATATGCAACAATCCATTGTTGTTCGACTTTATCGGGGGGAGATTTCCAGCGACTATATTGAGAGTATATCGTATCCATTGGATTCCTGATCAACCCAATCAATAAAACGTCAACGTCATCTACTTCGTTGATAAACTCAAGAATCAGCTCAATCGCAGACCACTGGCATAAATGGTGAGGAGACTTTTCAAGAAAGATGGGCGAATGCTTTTTGCACAGGTGTTTCCAACCTTGCATGATTAATTCTTTATTGTCATTTGCCGGTATGTAGTCATCCACATTGTCTTTCATCAATGCAATCAGGTCAGCCCTGGCTTTCTCAGGCTCCAGCGGTACTTCACTATCCACCATCTTCAATTGATGCAAATCCAATATTGAAGCCGCTTTTGTCCAGTACAGCGTTTCATTTTCATAATGCCGTGTCTTTGACACGTGCTGTACATCGGCAAACTTAGCCAACAAATTTTGACAGGCGCTGGAACCCGAGGATTTTTCAGAAAGAATGATGATGTTTTTTTCGTTAGCCATTTTGTCTCCTTTTCTCGGTATTCCTGGCAGCCTTGGGCAGGGTCCATGTAGGTGACCATTTAACCGGCACCATATCGGTAGTATCTTGCCAAACGTTCTGTGTATGCTCTATCGGATAAAAGTACTGAACAATCTGACGCCAGAATTGATCCGATCAGGGGGGCACTAGCTTCACCCTCCACGACTTTTCGGAATCCTGAGAAAAGCTTGCTCCAATGCTGGCGGCCCCTGCACACCTTGATCGATCAAAATCGAAACGAATGATCAGAGTTGGATCAATCGATTGCTTCGTTTACCCAGCAGGATATATCCAAGGAACTGTTCGGATGCAGAATTTGCCACCTTTTTAAAGTATTTAATAATTCAACGCAAGGTTGCCGCAGTCACTCAAGCACAGACGCTGTGTGCGCTTGTTTTTCTTTTCAACATGGTCCTTGAAAGACCCTTGGGCAAGATTGGCCCATTCAAGCGTTCGAAAAGGCCAATACGGATTCCAACTCTTGGCATCCTGCAAGCGTGTCACTTGTTCGTCCTGTAAACCTTATATCATGTGGTCAAGCCTGGCGGGTACGGCATTCGGAGCCCATTGGATCGTTTGCCACCTGAGCACCGCCTGCAAAATATGCTCTGTCGCAGTATGCTAAGTAAAACCGACAATGAACCGCATCCATGCCAATCAGCCAATCTCAAGACGAAATCTCCAAGGTCGAATGGATCCGCCAGTTCTTTATGGTCTTCCTGCCATTTTTGGCGGTCTTAATGGTCGGCGTGTTCGCCCACTACACGACGATCACTCAGACCGAACGGGTGACCCGGGAATCGAGCGAGCTGCTCAACGTGGGTCTGGCGCGCAGTGAGCTGAACCGGGACTTGGCCAATGTCATCAGCGATTTGATGTTTCTCTCCAGTTACCTGGAGCGCTGGGGCACTGAGCAGGAGAGTCGGCAGCGGGAGACGGAGATCGCCGAACTGTTTCTCACCTTCTCCCGGGAGAAACAGCTCTACGATCAGATCCGCTATCTCGACACTCATGGCATGGAAGTCGTACGCATCAACTATCGCGCCGGCCGGCCGATCAAGGTGCCCCCCCATGCCCTGCAGGACAAGTCGGGACGCTACTATTTTCAGGAGACCCTCAAACTCGACAAAGACAAGATCTATATCTCGCCCCTGGATCTCAACATCGAACAGGGCGTGATCGAAAAACCGTTGAAACCGATGATGCGCTTTGCGGTCCCGCTCTACACCCGGGGTGGCGGAAAAAAGGGTATCCTGGTCTTGAACTATCTGGGCGACCGCCTGCTCGGTAACTTTTCCCGTGCCGGTGCCAACATCGCCGACCATATCCATCTGGTCAACACCGCGGGCTATTGGCTGCGCAGCCCGCAACGTTCCGACGAATGGGGCTTTATGTTCCCACACGGCAAGCGTTTCTCCGATCGTTATCCAAAAGCCTGGCAACTGATCCAACAGGGCAACTCCGGACAGCTCGACACGCCTGAGGGTCTGTTCACCGTTGAGACCGTCACCCCCTGGCTGGTGGCCTCGCAACTGGTCGAAGAGGTGGCGCCGGTGTTGCGACCGATTCCCTCCGGCACCGACCAATGGCGGGTCATCGCTGTGGTCGAATCCCATGCGGACAGCACCACCCTCTGGCACTTTTTGCAACGCCATCTGCCCCTCTACCTGGTGATGTTCACGATCCTGCTGGTCGGCAGCTGGTTGCTGATGCTGGCCAATGTCCGGCACCTGCGGGCAGAGTTGCAGAACGAGTATGAAAAACGCTTCCGCCACACCTTGGAGGACATGCAGTTGGCCGCCGTCACCGTCGACCAGAACGCCCGGCTGGTGTTCTGCAACGACTATTTTCTGCAACTGACGGACTGGAGCCGGGGCGAGGTCATCGAGCAGGACTGGATCAGCCGCTTTGTGATTGCCGAACAACAGGAGAGTCTCCGCGCGACCTTCGCGGCAATCGGTTCGCACCGTGATTTCCCTCACGAGATGGAGGCCGAGATCCTCACCCGGGGTCAAGGCACCCGCTTGATCGCCTGGCACAATACCCCGGCCTTCGACGCCAACGGCAAAGTGGTGGGCTTCACTGGGGTGGGCGAGGACATCACCGAACGTAAACGGGCCGAGGAAGAGGTGCGCAAACTCTACCGCGCCGTGGAGCAGAGTCCCAGCATCGTCATGCTGACCGATCGCTATGGGCGTATCGAATACGTCAACCCGAAATTCACCGAGGTCACCGGCTACTCGCCGGAGGAGGTCCTGGGGAAAAACCCCCGCATCCTCAAGTCTGGGGAGACCACAGAGGATGAATACGGCAGGCTCTGGCACACGGTGCTGGCAGGCAAGGAGTGGCGCGGCGAATTCCACAATCAGCGCAAGAACGGCGAGCTCTATTGGGAATCCGCCTCGATCTCCGCCCTGCGCGGCGCCGATGGCGAGATCACCGATATCATCGCGGTGAAGGAGGACATCACCCAGCGCAAGCAGTTGGAGATGGAGGTCGAAGCACGCAACCGGGAGCTGGCACGCAATCAGGCGCTGACCGCCATGGGCCGCATGGCGAGCATGATCGCCCATGACCTACGCAACCCCTTATCCTCGGTGAAGATGGGCCTGCAGATCCTCAGCAAGCAGGTGACCGACGAAAGTCGTGAACTGAGTCAGATCGCCCTGGACCAGATCTACTACATGGAAAACATCCTCACCGACATGCTCGCTTATGCCCGCCCGGAAGCGGTAAAGACCGACTGGGTGAGCCTCGACAAGTTGCTCGATGCCACCCTAGGCAGTCTGCAAAAACGCATCGACGAGGCCCGGGTGGAGGTCGCCCTGCGCTTCCAATCCGGACTGCCGACCATTCCGGCGGACGCCCACAAACTGCGCCAGGTGTTCTCCAACCTGATCACCAACGCCCTGCAGTCGGTCGAACTGCAGCCGGAGGGCAGCCGACAGCTCTACATCAGCACCGCCCTGCAGCTCGCCGAATCCGGTACCGCCATCCAAGTGGAGGTCTGTGATAACGGCACGGGCATCGATGAGGACGAGGCAGAGAAACTGTTCGAGCCTTTCTTCACCACCCGCACCCGGGGCACCGGTCTCGGCCTGGCCATCGTCCACCAGATTGTTGATCAACACGGCGGCTCGGTTAAACTGCAAACCAGGGAAGGAGGTGGCACCTGTGCGCTGGTCGTCCTGCCGACCTCCCCTGCTGCGACAGGTGAGACAAAGCAATGAGACGACCTACCATCCGCTTGTCCTTCTATGGGTGATCTAGTCGGAAAGGTAAATCTATGCAGAACAAACCGCTTCATACACTCAAGAACATCGGGGAAACAGTCGCCTCTCGACTCCACGAAATCGGCATTACCAATCTCGTGGAACTCAAACACCTGGGATCAGTAGAGGCATACAAAAGGCTGGTAGAACAAAGCCCCGGTAGGCGCTTGCCGGTTTGCTATTATCTGTACTCACTGGAAGGTGCAATCCAGGACAAACACTGGAACGAGTTTTCTGAACAAGAAAAATTGACAATGCGATTGGCCGCCGGACTCACAAAGTGAGCCCTGAACTTCGCAATTATGGAAACAAACCGTCACAGCGCTACAGATTCACTCTGCGGTACAGGTTTGACAGCCGATGCCAAGAATACTCATAGTTGATGACGACACGGCCAGTTGCCGCACCCTGCAGTTGCATCTATCGAACAGGGGCTATGCGGTCGACCTGGCCCACAGTGTTGACGAGGGTCTGGCGGTCGCCAGCCGGGTCAACCCTGACTTGCTCATCCTGGACATCCGCATGCCAGGTAAGTCCGGCCTGGAGGGCCTGCCGGCGTTCAAGGCCCTGTCGGACGGACTGCATATCATCATGATCACCGCGTTCCATGACATGGAGAGCACCATCCAGGCCATGCAGCAGGGCGCCGAGGACTATATCCACAAACCCATCGATATCGACGAGCTGGATGCGGCGGTGGACAAGATGATCGGCGAGACCAGTACCGAGTCACAAGCGGTCGCCACCGCCCCGCGTGAGGGGGACTCCTTCTCCATGGTCGGCCGCTCCCACGCCATGAAGGAGATCTTCAAGACCATCGGTCTGGTGGCGAAGAGCCCGGCCACCGTGCTGATCACCGGCGAGTCCGGCACCGGTAAGGAGCTGGTGGCCCGGGCCATCCATCGCAACAGCGACAAGCCCGACGGCCCTTTTGTGGCGGTCAACTGCGCAGCGCTGGTGGAGACCCTGCTCGAATCGGACATGTTCGGCCATGAAAAGGGTGCGTTTACCGGTGCGGTGGCGAAACAGCCGGGCAAATTCTCCCTGGCGCAGAACGGCGCCATCTTCCTCGACGAAGTGGGCGAGCTCTCCCCGGCCATGCAGGCCAAGCTGCTGCGGGTCATCCAGTACAAGGAGTTCACCCCCCTGGGGGCACAGGCGCCGCTGACCAGCAACGCGCGGATCATCGCCGCCAGCAATGTCACCCTGACGGAACGGGTTGCGGAGGGCCGCTTCCGTGAAGACCTCTACTACCGCCTGCAGGTGGTGAACATCCACCTGCCCCCGCTGCGGGAACGCCGGGAAGACATCATGGATCTGGTACAAACCCTGCTAGGACGCATCAACCGGGAGTTACGCCGCAACGTCTCGCATATCACCCAGGACGTGCTCGACCGCTTCACCGCCTATCACTGGCCAGGCAATGTAAGAGAGCTGGAAAACGTACTGATGAAGGCGGTGGCGCTGAGCCCGGGGGACACCCTGTCTTTGGACCTGTTTCCCAGCGAGATCACCGGTATCGAATCGGCCGCAGCGAAACCGATCGCTTTAGTCGGTGGTGAAGCGGAACTGCTGAGCCTGGACGCGATGGAGAAACGCCATGTCGGCGAGGTATTGGAGACTGTGGGCTGGCACCGTGGCCGAGCCTGCGAGATCCTCGGCGTCTCCCGCCCCCGCCTGCGGCGCATGATCCGTCAGTATGGGCTGGAGCCACCACCCGGAGTTTCCTCTGATGAGGAGGATGCGGAATCATGAAGGACGGGATGAATTACCGCTCCGGTTCATAGCCCTCAAACTGCGGCAAGTCCCCATTGATCTCCTCCCAGTTGGCTTTGGAAGTCACGAAGATGTGAGCCTGCGGGCGTTCCCTGATGTCAGATTCGATACTGCCGAGGCGTACGCGGACTCTCTCGGAGTCTCTACTGTTTTTGCTCAGGATGGGCGAACCACAGACTTTACAGAAAAACTTGGTCTGCTCTGGACTGGAGGCATAACCCGTCAATGCATCCATCCCCTGGGTGATGATGAAATCTCCGGCCTGCACAAAACCATTGGTGGCGAAGGCGCTGCCCTGGGCCTTGCGGCACTGGGAACAATGGCAGTGGATGATCTGGCTGATCCGACCATGGATCTCGAAACGCACCGCCCCACAAAGGCAACCACCTTGATACAATATCTTCCCCTATTTGCTTATTCAGTAAACTTTAGTGAGCTCATGCTCTGCTGTACTGCCGGTTTGACCTGGTCATAGTCATTGAACAGAAATACCGTGTAGGCATCCGCAATATCGTTCTTGTGCAGGGCGAGCATCATCACCTGGCTGTAGCGGTCCGTGTATTCCGATACCACATCGAACACCCCAACGGCGGCCCAGTCCGCATTGAAGAACTCCTTGGCCTGAGTTTGGGAATACTCCTTGGTTGGGCTGCGGCTGCCCCGCTTGGTGAGGTTACCGATGATGGTGTGAAACAGCATGTTGAACATATGATTGGGCTCCGGCATCGCACTATGGGGATCGCTGTAGTCGATCTCGATGCGACTTAACGGGCGAATCACATAGCGCAGCTCCAGTCTGCCATCCTGAGATCGCACTGCCTTTTCATGCTGCAGAAGCGGATTTTTCTCCAATTCGACCTCCTGGAAGCCCTCCGGCACCGAGAGTTCCAAACCGGCCTCGATCAACAGCTCCTGAAAACCTGGAATGGCCATTTCCTGGGCATTCAATGAACTACTGACCAAGATCCAGCCGATCACAGACAACAACGGGAATAACGGCCTGGTTTTTTCTGACGACATACAACACCCTTTCATGAATTGTTTTGACCGGCCGGAGAGGCTGTCTCCCCTTTCCGCCACTGTTTGAGCAAATCGTTGGCCACCTTCTTCCACTCGTCGACCTCAACCAACTCCAGGAAACGCTCCAGGTCCTTGATCGCGGCATCCCGCTTGCCCAGGGCGTCATAGGTGGAGGCCCGATTGAAATAGGGCGCCGGGGCATGGGGATCGAGCGCGATACACTGCTCGAAATCGACCAGGGCCTTATCGAACTCGCTGCTGCTGTAGTAGATGCTGCCACGATTGAAGTGGGCGGGGATCAGGTCCGGGTCCAGGGTCAGGGCCTTGTTCAAGTCCTGGAGCGCCTCCTCGATACGTCCGAACTGCCGGTAGGCCTGGGCGCGGTTGGTCAGGGTCTTGGGATCATCCGGATGGATGGTCAGGGAGGATTCGAGGTCCCGCAATGCATCGCTGAGCCTGCCCATTTGCAGATAGATACTGCCTCGTACCGCAAACAGCTCGGCATGGGTCTTGAATTGCACAATACCCCGGTCCAGCTCATGCAGGGCCTCGTTGGGACGCCCCTCCTGCATATGTTGCAGGGCGACGGTGATCAGCTGCTCGGGCTCCAGCTTGGCATGGGGGTTGTAACCCCCGCTGTGGGGCTTGCCGGTCATGGATGAGGTCACCGGATCCTGCCCAGCGGCCCCGGGCAGGTAAACAGAAAAGGTTAGCGTAGCCAGTAGCAAACAGGTCGCGTAGCGAAACCGCAAAATCATTGCCTTTAATCCTCGTCTGTAAATCAGACGTTTGTTAAAAAATGTTTAACCTAAACCCACCGATAGCAATCACCCTGACAGACGGAGGGGCCCATTGTTTACCACAATGGACCCCATCCGGATAGGGTTTGTGTCTCATCCTTGAGACGGGTGGAGAGATCTACTTTTTCATCATCTCGGCATAGCTCTTGAGCATCTTGTTCATCAATTCGATGTGCTGCTCGTCATTGAGCTGACCATCCTCGGCCACCTTGCTCCACAGCTCGGTGTTGGACATCTCACGATGACAACCCATGCACAGGCCGGTACGTTCCATGGCGGTACGAATCTCCTTAGGCAGGGCCCGGGACAACGGCCAGTGGGTACCCACGGTCTGTACCTGTTGGTCATCCTTGATGATGGTGGACCAGTCGTAGTCCAGGTCGGCGATTTTCGGGATCTGGATCTGGTAGTTCTTCGGAATCACCTTGCCGGTCTTTTGATCGATCAGATCCTCGACGATGTCCTCCGGATAACGGGCCTGAAAGACGCCACCGGAAATACCGTAACCCAAGGCCTTCGGATTGTTGTGGCAACTCTCACAGGTACGTGCCTTGCGCTGTGCGGAGTGAGGCTGCACCGGGGCCATGTCGATGGCGTCCGGGACACGGCTCTGACCCAGCATTTTCTGCTCATCGTAGGACTTGCCGAGCTGATTGAGCGCCACGGTCTCGCCATCACGGCCGATAACGGTATAGACGATCTGACAACCCGGCATGAGCGGCGTCACACGACCTTCACCATTGATGCCCAGAACCGGCTCTTCCCAACGCAGATAGGAGCGTTTCTCGAACACCTTACCCGGGCTCTTGATGCCGC
This sequence comes from Gammaproteobacteria bacterium, assembly GCA_030066355.1. Taxonomy (GTDB): domain Bacteria; phylum Pseudomonadota; class Gammaproteobacteria; order Chromatiales; family Chromatiaceae; genus JASJBU01. Next base: position 9,600 of record JASJBU010000108.1, read on the forward strand.
TGCTGCCAATTGCGGATTCGGCGGTCGAACCGTCCGGAAAACGCTTGTTACCCGAGGCGATCCAGTCGGTATCCGTGTAGGGCTGGCCCTTCTTGTCCTTACCGTAATTGACCTGCACGTGACAACCATAGCACTGCGGTACCCAGGAGGCATGGCAGGCGTAGCATTCGAGGGAGTCGTTGTGCTTCTCGACCTTGCTCATGGCGACCATGGCATCCGGGCTCTTCCAGGTGTTGGTAACCGCCATCTGTTTCAGGACCGGCACCTCAAAGTCATTGCCGGTAGCGGAGTGCATGATGACTTTATCACCATCTTTCACCACGTTACCGAAGGGATTGCCGCGGGCCGTCAGCAGATAACCGTCGCGCTTCTCGTAAGGCGTCGCAAAGGCAGCCGTTTCGCTCAACAGGGTGCTACCCAGTCCTCGCCCCTTGTCAGAGAGCTTTTTGGCAAACTCTTCAGAATAACCGAGGGGTAGGTCCCAAGGATAGGTATCCGGTGTGCCATGACAATCCTGACACTCAATCTCGACCTGCGCCAGGGTCGTACCGAAGATGTTGCCGTCGCCATGCATGTCAATGGTGGTATGGCAGTCCTGGCACAGCAGACCACCCTTAGGATTCTCCGGGCGGCTCTGAATCTGATGATGCAGGTCATCGGAGATGAACAGGTATTTCTTGGTGTGCAGCTTGGGTTGGGTGTTGCCTTGGGCATCAAAGGGCGAACCGTAGGGGAATTCCATCAGACCCTGATAGGTCACGCCGATCCGCTTGCCGCGGTTGTGGCAGGAGTTGCAGGTCTCGACCGGGATGCCGGAGTATTCGATATCACCGTGCTTGACCTTGGCCTCGCGGGTAGCCTGTATCTTATGGGTCATAAGATGGCCTTTTTCGGTCTTGTCGATGGTCGGGTCATTACCCTCGTACAGGCCTTCGTTACCGTAGGGGATATGGCAGGAGGAGCACCCCTGGCCCCGATAATCACCACGCTTCTCACGACCGTTGACGGCCACGTGGCAGCGTTGACACTGCTGACGGGAGTAGGTGAAACCGGCCAGCTTGGGATCTTTCTCAATCTCCTCGACCGAGGGCTGAGGAACCATCTTCAATTCGGTCGGGAACTGTTCCTTGTGCACCGCCATCATGTCCTTCATATACTGCTTGTACGCATCGGTACCGACCTGCGGCACCGGGCCGTCAGTGTCCTTCACGTCATAGTTACCCCAAGGTACCTTGTAGTTCTGAACCTCTTCAATACCCCAGGTATGCAGGTTTCCCTGAAGTTTACCGGCTTCGGTGTTCATCAGAGAACGCTCGAGCCGATAGGGATAACCCTGGTGGCATTGCCCGCAGGTATTGTCGGCAATCCACACAGAACCGGGATCGGGATAAAACATCTTGGGACCGGCACCCTCTTTTAGCCCTTTGGGCGAGCCCTTGTGGGCCTCCTCCTTGGTCAGACCCTGTGGATTACCGCCATGACAGACCACACAGCCGTTCGGATCGCCATGCCCGCCGCCAATGGCCTTGATCTGCATCATCATGGCGCTCTTGGGATCTCGGATATCCTCGATACCCTCGTGACAGCTGTTACAGCCTTTCTCCTTTGCCAGGGCAGGCGTTACCTTCTCGGGAACGGCCGCGTTCGACAGACCTGCGATTCCCCACAGGCAGACTGCCATTAACACGAGTCTATTCTTCATATTTTCCCCCATCATTAATAAACGCACTGGGATAGTGCAGCTGAATAGCGATTATTAACGATGCAGGTATCGTACCTGAGTCTTTGACTCGGTCTTTAGGGTGCTCTCGAACCCGACATCATGGTATAAGCATAAGAAAATTACTTTTTTTCTTACAGACACTTATCCATAACTGGCGCACTCCAGAGTGCTTGTAGCGGGCGGCTGGAAACCATAATTGGTCCTACCCAGGGGCCAGAGGCATGAATGAAACGTTCCAGCCCGAGCTGAGTCGGCACCACCGATTGAACAATTCGTTCAATTCGTCTCCAGAGACTATCTCACGACATCCAACCAGCAAAACTTTGACCTGTCTCTGTGCGCTGGTTGTCGAAAGATCGGATTCTGCTTCACCAACTGCGGCTTTACTCAAGGGATCGACCCGATCTGCGTGTATTTACCCATTGTTTTTCCCTGTTCCGGTTGGCTAGTATCTTCAACCAGCAGTAATTAATGGAGATTTTCAGGATGTATATAAAAGTACTTCTCGGCCTTTTGGTTTCACTGGGGTTGATGGTCGACGCCCTTGGAGCCAATGGAAGGCCTGAAGACCGTATTTTGCAGGCACAAGTACCGACAGGTGGAGATTTCACCCTCCAGTCCGTAAACGGACCGGTTTCCACCGAGGATCTGCGTGGCAAGGTCATTCTCCTCTATTTCGGCTACACCAAATGCCCCGATGTCTGCCCGACTTCCCTTTCCTTCATGACTCAGGCACTGAACGGCTTGACGGATGAAGAATTGAAGAATGTGGTTGGTATCTTTGTCAGTGTCGACCCCAAACGAGACACGGTCGAAATCCTCGATCAGTATGTCGACTATTTTCATGAAAATTACATTGGTCTCACCGGTACTGAGTCCGAGGTTGCGGAAGTCGCCAAGCTGTACGGCGCTCAGTATCACGAAGTTGAGCTGACGAACTCCGCCTTCGGTTACTCAGTGAATCACTCCTCCGTCACCTACTTGATCGACACCAAGGGAGAGCTGAAGCTGATCTTTCCCCATGAGACCCCACCGTCGGTGATGCTGGAAGGGGTGCGTTACCTCATTGCGGAAGGCTGATAAACCCGTCTGGTGAAATACCCGACTCGGTTGAGTTGCTCGACGCGGCATGCTGACTGAGCAGGTCAGCCCCATTCTCGGACAGTTCCCACATAGGTTAATCACACGAGAACATCCCCTGGTCAGGGCTGTTATACTCATAGGAAGAGGCATCCATATCAGATTGGTTGGACATGCTGGTTCTGGGATTTGATGATTACGAGGCCCAAGGCCGTCGGCTGGCAGATGCTCTGGCCTGCCCCTTCGAGAAAGCCGACCTGCATCATTTTCCGGACGGCGAGAGCAGGGTGCGCCTGCCTGCGAAACTGTCGAAACAGCTCATCATCTGCCGCACGCTCAATTCCCCGAACAGTAAACTGATCGAGCTGTTACTGGCTGCAGAAACGGCCAGGGAGCAAGGGGTCGATCAGATCACACTGGTTGCCCCCTATCTCTGCTACATGCGCCAGGATATTGCCTTCCACTCGGGAGAAGCCGTCAGCCAGCGAATCATCGGCCGGTTCTTCGCCCGCCTGTTCGATGGGGTGATAACGACAGACGCTCACCTGCACCGGATCAGCCAACTGAGTCAGGCCATTCCTGGGATCAAAGCTGTCAACATCAGCGCCACCCCGCTAATGACAGGGTTTCTGATCGATCGATCCCCTGATCTCCTGCTAGTCGGCCCAGACAGTGAATCCGCCCAATGGGTCCAGACCATTGCAACCGATGCGGGAATTCCCTGGCTTGTTGCTAAGAAAAAACGCCTCGGAGACCGGCAGGTGGAGATCACCCTGCCCCCCGGCGATTATGCGGGTAAAAAGATCATTCTGATCGATGACGTCATCAGCACCGGCGATACCTTGATAACGATTGCACAACAACTGAAGCAGCAGGATGTGGTATCAATCGACGCGTTGGTCACTCATGCCTTGTTTGATGAATCAGCGGCCAACAAAATGCAAAACGCTGGAATCGAAAACATATGGAGCACTGACAGCATTACCCATCCCAGTAATATTCTGTTCCTGGGGCAATCACTCGCCGAAGCGGTATTGATCGATGGCCACAATCCATAGGAAAGATGGAGGCTAAGCCCGGAATCAAACCGAGGTACACGGCTTTGCAGGCCGTGGATGTTCTTTTTTTTCTTGATGTATTCGGCATGTTATAAAGATTAAGTGGGAACCCACTCCGTAAGACCACTCCATGAAAACGAAGCCGTTTTTTTTATCCTATATTTTTTGCATAAACGGACAGTAAACCACTGATTTAGCTTGTCTACTTTCGGAGTTTTTAATATCACAAACGGCCTTTACAAGAACAATGACACTCAGTCATAACCTCTTCCGGACGACAATAAAAATAACATTTGGACGATATTATAATACCGTTTAGTCGTAGCTATATTTTATTAGTTTAATCTCGTAGCTGCTGATGTATCCTCGTTATTCCGCTAAGAATGTTCAAGAAGCCTTAGCCGATACCCCGGTTGTCTTTTTAACGGGACCTCGCCAAGTGGGTAAAACCACCTTGGTGTTGAGCCTGATCAATG
>JASJBU010000014.1 GCA_030066355.1 Gammaproteobacteria bacterium
CAGGAGAAAAGTTGTAGGGTGCGCCGTGCGCACCAATCTCAAAACGCTGTGCGCATAGCGCACCCTACGACTGTTTTACAGGAGAAAGATTGATGATCCCTGGAGAAATCATCGCCGCCCCCGGCGAGATCGAACTCAACGCCGGCCGTGAGACCCTGTCAGTTTCGGTGGCCAATACCGGCGACCGGCCGATCCAGGTTGGCTCCCACTACCACTTCTTCGAAACCAATCCAGCGCTGGAGTTCGAACGGGACAGGACCCGAGGCTTTCGTCTCAATATTCCAGCCGGTACCGCGGTGCGCTTCGAACCGGGCCAGACCCGTGAGGTGGAACTGGTGGCCTATGCCGGCAACCGCGAGGTCTACGGCTTCAATGCCGCGGTCATGGGCAAACTGGATTGAGGAGATAAATAAACCATGGCTAAGATCAGCAGACAGGCCTATGCGGAGATGTACGGACCGACCACTGGCGACCGGGTGCGGCTGGCGGACACCGAACTGTTCATCCAGGTGGAGCAGGACCACACGGTCTACGGCGACGAGGTAAAATTCGGCGGCGGCAAGGTGATCCGTGACGGCATGGGGCAGTGCCAGCTGGAGTCCGCCGAGGTGGTGGATGTGGTCATCACCAATGCCCTGATCCTGGACTACTGGGGTGTGGTCAAGGCCGACGTGGGCATCAAGGACGGGCGTATCGCCGGCATCGGTAAGGCCGGTAATCCGGACGTGCAACCCGGGGTGAACATCCTGGTGGGGCCGGGGACTGAAGCCATAGCCGGCGAGGGTCAGATCCTCACCGCCGGCGGCATCGACTCGCACATCCATTTCATCTGCCCCCAGCAGGTTGAGGATGCCCTGATGTCCGGGGTTACCAGCATGCTCGGCGGTGGCACCGGACCGGCCACCGGCACCAACGCCACCACCTGTACGCCAGGGCCCTGGAACATCCACCGCATGCTGCAGGCCGCCGACGACCTGCCCATGAACCTGGGCTTTCTCGGCAAGGGCAACGCCAGCCTGCCCCAGCCCCTGGAGGAGCAGATCGCCGCCGGGGCCATTGGCCTGAAATTGCACGAGGACTGGGGCACCACCCCCGCCGCCATCGACAACTGCCTGACCGTGGCAGACGCCATGGACGTGCAGGTGGCGATTCATACCGACACGCTGAACGAATCAGGCTTCGTGGAGCAGACCCTGGCGGCCATGCAGGGGCGCACCATCCACACCTACCACACCGAAGGGGCCGGCGGCGGCCATGCGCCGGACATCATCAAGGCCTGCGGCCAGGCCAACGTGCTGCCCTCCTCCACCAACCCGACCCGTCCCTACACGGTCAACACGGTGGACGAGCACCTGGACATGCTGATGGTCTGCCACCACCTGTCACCGGCCATCGCCGAGGACGTGGCCTTCGCCGAATCCCGCATCCGCCGCGAGACCATCGCCGCCGAGGACATCCTGCACGACCTGGGGGCCTTCTCCATGATCGCCTCCGACTCCCAGGCCATGGGCCGGGTCGGCGAGGTGATCTGCCGCACCTGGCAGACCGCCCACAAGATGAAGGTGCAGCGGGGCAGCCTGGCGGGCGATCCGGCGGACCACGACAACGGGCGGGTCAAGCGCTACATCGCCAAGTACACCATCAACCCGGCCATCACCCACGGCATCGGCCACGAGGTGGGCTCGGTGGAGGTGGGCAAGCTGGCGGACCTGGTGCTGTGGAAACCCGCCTTCTTCGGCGTCAAACCCAGCCTGATCATCAAGGGCGGCATGATCTCCGCCGCGCCCATGGGGGACCCCAACGCCTCCATCCCCACACCCCAACCGGTGCATTACCGCAACATGTTCGGCTCCCTGGGCGGAGCCCGCTCCGCCACCACCATGACCTTTCTCTCCACTGCCGGGGAAGCCGCAGGGGTACATGAGCAGTTGGGGCTGAAGAATCTGATCGGGACGGTTAAAGCGTGCCGCGATATCGGCAAGGCCGACATGCGCCTCAACGACTATCGGCCAGAGATCAGCGTCGATCCCCAGACCTACGAGGTGCGGGCGGACGGCGAACTGCTGACCTGCGAGCCGGCCAGCGATCTACCCATGGCCCAGCGTTTTTACCTGTTTTGATTATCCTAGAAACCGCAGTTGACCACTCCATTCTGTATGTAAGAGGTTGATTCAATGTCTCTTCGCACCAAGATAGATCCTCACTCATTGGAAAAATCACGTTACGGGCTGAATAGCACACCCACAGAGGCACATACCTGCGTTGTAACTCCTTGGAATAGAATGACTATTCCGCGTCGTTACGCCTTGCTCTGTACCTCTGTGGGCGCACCCTTCAATCCGTCCAACCGCGGATTCTAGGATTATGCTCCAGTTCGTCCGCATCGCCACCGAACCGGTGAATACCATCACCACCCTGACCCTGCCCCTGGAGAGCCGTATCAAGAGCCGCCTGCGGGTCACTCTGGATGACGGTCGCGAGGCGGGTCTATTCCTGCCCCGGGGTAGCAGCCTGCGGGATGGTGATTGCCTGCTGACGGAAGATGGCACCGCGGTGCGGGTGCGGGCGGCGGCCGAGACGGTCTCCGAGGTCCGTTGCAACGATCCCCTGCAGTTGGCCCGCGCCTGCTATCATCTGGGTAACCGCCATGTGCCACTACAAATCAAGCCGGGGCTATTACGTTATCATCACGACCATGTCTTGGATGAGATGTTGCACGGTCTCGGCCTGCCGGTGGACATAAACCAAGCCCCCTTCGAACCCGAGCCTGGCGCATACGGCGGACATACTCATGCCCACTGAGCCGCATCTGGCGCTGCTGCGCCTGCTGCAGTTGGTCAGCCCCTCCCTACCGGTGGGCGGCTTTACCTATTCCCAGGGCATCGAGTGGGCGGTTGAGTGCGGTTGGATCCAGACGGATACCGACCTGGAGAACTGGCTGGCGGACCAGCTCGAGAACAACGTAGCCCGTTTAGATCTACCTGTGCTATTAAGGTTATCAGAGGCGGTGGAGCATGATGATCAATCCGCCATGCATATCTGGAACACCTTCTTACTGGCCTGCCGCGAAACCGCCGAACTGCGTCTGGAGGAGACCAACCGAGGCCGGGCCCTGGCGGATCTACTGATGAAACTGGAGCTGCCTGAAAGTGCGCAATGGAAACCGACCCTTGCCGAGACACAACTGGCTAGCTTCGCCTTTGCCGCCAATCGCTGGCAGATTCCACTCGAACAGACACTCCTGGGTTACACATGGGGCTGGCTGGAGAACCTGGTGTTGGCGGCCGTCAAGATCATCCCCTTGGGCCAGACTCAGGGACAGCAGGTTTTGCAGCGTCTGAGCCCCATTATTCCAGAGCTGCTGCCGGTGACCGAGCAGTTGAATGACGATGAGATCGGTGCCTCCAATCCGGCTCTGGCCATCGCCAGCAGCCTACACGAAACCCAATACACTCGACTATTCCGATCCTAGCCCGGATGGAGTACAACGCAAATCGGGGGACAGGGGCATTATCAACCCGGGATTCACTCGGGCTACGACCTAATGAGAAAACGGAATGATGACGGAAAAACAGAATCCCCTGCGAGTCGGGGTCGGTGGCCCGGTGGGTTCCGGAAAGACTGCTCTGCTGGATGCCCTGTGCAAGGCCCTGCGTGACGAATACCAACTGGCGGTGGTGACCAACGACATCTACACCCAGGAGGACGCCCAGTTCCTGATCCACAGTCAGGCCCTGGCGGCGGAGCGCATCATCGGGGTGGAGACTGGTGGCTGCCCGCACACCGCAATCCGCGAGGACGCCTCCATGAATCTGGCGGCGGTGGAGGACCTGCAGCTGCGCTTTCCCGAACTGGACTTGGTATTCATCGAGAGTGGCGGCGACAATCTCTCCGCCACCTTCAGCCCTGAGCTTGCCGACCTCACCATCTACGTGATCGACGTGGCGGAGGGGGAGAAGATCCCGCGCAAGGGTGGGCCCGGCATCACCCGCTCCGACCTGCTGGTGATTAACAAGATCGACCTGGCCCCCTATGTAGGTGCCTCTCTGGAGGTGATGGAACAGGACGCCAGGCGGATGCGCGGCGAGCGCCCCTTCGTCTTCACCAATCTGCGAGAAGTCAAGGGTCTGCAGCAGATCGTCGACTTCATCCTACACCAGGGTATGCTGAGTCAACCTGAGACGTAGCGGCCGTTGATGACTCAAGCAACCAGACTGCCACCTATCCTCAGGCCAAACGGATGGACACCATTTCTGTGACCTTTGAGCTATCTGCACATCCATACTCTGTCGGCAGTCATACAAAACCCTGCAACCGGGAATGAATAGATCCACCCGGGCCTGCTTGGAGGTATAATTTTCCTAGACTAACCGGGAACAGATCATGACCATACAAGAGACCATTCAACAGAAACTCCAGGCTGCTTTCACCCCCATGCACATGGAGGTGATCAATGAGAGCGACAATCACAATGTGCCCAAGGGCTCTGAATCCCACTTCAAACTGGTGCTGGTGAGCCGTGCCTTCGAGGGTGAGTCCCTGCTGGCGCGCCATCGTCAGGTCAACAAGGTGCTGGCAGAGGAGCTGCAGAGGGATGTTCATGCCCTGACCATGCATACCATGACACCGGAAGACTGGTTCAATCATGGCGGCACCGTCCGGGAATCGCCGGAGTGCCTGGGTGGTTCCAAACAGGCTTGATGGGCCTGCTCGACAGACTGCTCTGCCTGCTCGAGAGTCGTCCAGGTAGACAACGTTCGGCGGAGGAGCAGCAGCAGGTCGACGCCGCAACCGGCTCGCTCAGCCTTTATCAGTTCACCGCCTGTCCATACTGTTTCAAGGTACGGCGGGCCATCCGGCGACTGGCGCTGGATATTGAGTTACGCGACGCCTCCCATAACACACAGCGCAGATATGAATTGATGACTCAGGGGGGCAAACTGCAGACCCCCTGTCTAAGAATCGAGCGATCGGGGCACGAACCGCGGTGGCTCTACGAGTCGGCGGAGATCATCCACTATTTGCAACAACGGTTTGGCTGATCAACCACATTCCGCCGCCACCAGGCAACGCAGGATACCATAGTCCCAGACTCCATCCAGGGCGTCGAACAGGGGTTTGAGACGCCCCTCCTCACAGATATCGAGCTGTTCCATTAAAGTCAGTATCTCGGTGTACTCCGATTCATCCATGGGCAGAAACTGACGGGGTTCCAGTAATCCCACCTCCACTGCCTCGGCGAAATGGGCATAGATGGTGCCAAGCTTGAGTTCTCGCTGGAGGGCAATGGCCTCTGCATCCAAACCACCTTGAAACAGCCAGAGGGTCTCGTTGACTGTATCGCCAAGATTGTTCTGCATAAGCCCGGACAGCGGGTGATCTGAAATACACTGTAAAAACCGCTGACCATACCGGACCAATTTGCTCTCCCCCACCCCGCTAATACTTGCCATGGCCGGCAATGTATCCGGACGCCTGCGGACCATCTCAGTCAGGGTGGTATCATGAAAGATTACATAGGGCGGCACCCCCTGCTCCTCTGCCAGTTGCAGACGCAACGCGCGCAGGGACTCGAACAGGTCAAGATCACAGGTTCGCAGCTCCAACGCCTTGCCATCCCGCCGGGACTTCGGTCTCTCTTTCTCCGGCTTGCGCGGTCGGCGTATGGTCAGCCCCTGCTCTCCCCTGAGCAAAGGTCGACTCTTCTCGGTCAGACGCACGGCGCCATGCCCCCCCAGATCGATCGCCAGATAACCCTGGGCGATAAGCTGGCGGAACAGGCTGCGCCATTCCGCCGTCGACAATTCCTTGCCTAAACCAAAGGTGGAGAGCCGGTCGTGACCAAAGCGCTGGATGCGCGCATCGTCCTTTCCGCGCAAAACATCCACCACATAGTTCACACCGAAGCGTTGACCGGTGCGATAAACGCATGACAGGGCTTTCTGGGCCAGTTCCTGGCCATCCAATGTCTCCGGCGGACTAAGGCAGTTATCACAATTGCCACAAGGTTCCTCCAACCGTTCACCGAAATAGGCGAGCAGGGCCTGACGACGGCAACCGGTGAGTTCGCACAGCCCCAGCATCGCTTCCAGTTTGTAGTGGGCGATCCGTTTGAATTGCTCATCCGCGTCCGAATCCAGGGTGAATTGGCGCAGGGTGATCACATCCTGCAGGCCATAGGCCATCCAGGCGTCGGCAGGCAGGCCGTCCCGTCCGGCGCGGCCAGTCTCCTGGTAGTAGGCCTCCACGCTCTTGGGTAGATTGAGATGGGCGACGAAACGCACGTCCGGCTTGTCGATGCCCATGCCGAAGGCGATGGTGGCGACGATGATCACACCCTCCTCACGTAGAAAGCGGATCTGATGCAAGCGGCGCAGTTCGTCCGGCATGCCCGCGTGGTAGGGCAGTGCGATGCGCCCCTTGCCGTTCAACCAGGCAGCGACCTGTTCGACCTTTTTGCGCGACAGACAATAGACGATACCTGCATCCTGGGGATGCTCCCGCTGCAGGAAGCGCCACAACTCATCCCGGGCATTCTGTCCCTCGGCCAGGGCATAGCGAATATTCGGTCGGTCGAAGCTGTTGATGAAGACCTGCGCCTGACTCAGACCCAACTGCTGGATGATCTCCTGACGGGTGCGTTCATCGGCCGTAGCGGTCAAAGCGATACGGGGTACGCTTGGATAGCGCTCATGCAGCAGGGTTAGACGCTGGTAGTCCTTGCGGAAGTCGTGGCCCCACTGGGAAACGCAGTGAGCCTCGTCGATAGCGAACAAAGCAATGGGAATCTGTTCCAGCAGACTCAGGCTACGCTCGGTGAGCAGCCGTTCCGGAGCGATATACAATAGATCCAGTTCCCCAGCCTGCAGGGCCTGTTCGACGACACGCTGCGATTCCGGATCCAGTGTGGAGTTGAGAAATACGGCGCGGATACCAAGCTGGACCAAGGCGTCCACCTGATCCTGCATCAACGCGATCAGCGGCGAGATCACCACCCCGACCCCGGGCCGTATCAGCGCCGGGATCTGATAGCAAAGCGACTTGCCGCCGCCAGTGGGCATCAGCGCCAGCGCATCCCGCCCTGCCAACAGCTCGGCGATGATCTCTGCCTGATTGTGGCGAAAAGACTCGTAGCCGAAGATGCTCCTGAGGATATCTATCGCAGGCTGCATGGAAAGTATTTTTTTAAAACGACAAAAATCCCCGATATAGACCGGATCAGGGTTTGAAGTAATCCCGGGTCAATTTGAAGACCACCGGACTAAGCAACAACAGGGCCACCAGGTTGGGCACCGCCATCAGAGCATTCAGAGTATCCGCCACCAGCCAGACGAAATTGAGCTGTTCCTGGGCCATAGCGCCGACCGGAATCATCAGCACCCAGAGGATGCGGAACGGTCTGATCGCCCTCACGCCAAATAGATATTCGGTGCATTTCTCACTGTAGAAGCTCCAGCCCAGTAGCGTGGTGAAGGCAAAGACCCCTAGACCGAAGGTCACTACATAACCTCCCACCCCCGGCAGGGCCTGCTCGAAGGCCATGGCGGACAGTGATGCACCGGTCTCACCCGTCTTCCAGGCGCCGGTCACTACGATCGCCAGGCCGGTGATGGTGCAGACGATCAAGGTATCGATGAAGGTACCAAGCATGGCGATACTGCCCTGGCGAACCGGATTGTCCGTCGTGGCAGCGGCATGGGCGATAGGGGCACTGCCCAGGCCCGCCTCATTGGAGAAGATACCCCGCGCCACGCCGAAACGGATCGCCGCCCAGACCGCCGCCCCGGCAAAGCCCCCGGTTGCTGCGGTCGGTGTGAAGGCGCGATGCACGATCTCCACGACCGCGGCAGGAATCGCAGAAAAATTGAACACCAGAATCAGTAATCCGCCAAGGATATAGGCGATAGCCATGAAGGGAACCAGCTTGCCCGCCACATCGGCAATGCGCCTGATGCCGCCAAGCAACACCAGAAAAGCCAGAACCGCCATCACCAAGCCGGTATAGGCCGGATCGATCGACAGGTTGGTCTGCAACACGTCCGCCACTGAGTTCGCCTGCACCGTATTGCCGATACCAAAGCCGGCCAGGGCACCGAAAACGGCGAATAGGGTGCCCAACCAGACCCAACCCTGACCCAGGCCATTCTTGATGTAGTACATGGGACCACCCACGTGGTTGCCATCCTCATCCACCTCCCGGTAGCGTACCGCCAACACCGCCTCGGCATATTTGGTGGCCATGCCGACCAGTGCGGTGCACCACATCCAGAACAGCGCACCGGGTCCACCGAGAGCGATGGCCGTACCAACCCCTGCGATATTGCCAGTGCCGATGGTGGCGGAGAGTGAGGTCATCAGGGCGTTGAAAGGACTGATCTCGCCTTCACCCAAACCCTTGCGGCCCTGCCACAACATGCGGAAACCATAACCCAGCTTGGCCAGCGGCATCAGCTTCAAACCGGACATAAGATAAAAGCCGGTGCCCAGGATCAATACCAGCATGACCGGCCCCCAGACCAGACTGTTCAGTGCTTCGATCAATTCAGTAATGAACTCCACTCGATTTTCCCCTTCAACCCTTATCATTCACCAAGACGCCAACTATACACCACAGGCAACAGACTCTCGATCGCAAGGAATAAACCACACTTGACTTTATCTGAAAATGATGAAAACGTGGCGAGGCGATTGTTGACAAAAAAACTATACAATGATTTCAATCGGAGGCGAGTCATGTCTGTGTGTAAAAACATCAAAAACTACACCCGACGTCACGAGAGGCTGGCAGATTTTTTTTCACTCATGGCGGCGGTTCTGTTTTTCGGTTCGATCTATCTGGGCTTCACCTATCATGAACAATCCATGGCGTGGATCGCACAGGATTACCTTCTCTACATCCCTATCGCCTTGAGTTTTTTGGGTCTTCTGGAAAATTTGTGGGTAAAAACGAGGAGAAGTAACTCTCTTGGGATACGAGTAAACAGTTTGATTCAGGGATAGCGCATCCTGCGCCCCAGTTCTGAGAAAATGGAAGTGCGAGCAACCATTCCCCAGAGCAAAGGAGCGAGGATGCAACTCAAAACTATCCTTAATCGGATCCAGAAATTCAAATCTTTTGTGTATGGCGCCATCCGCTGGGTCGAAGATGCGAAAGAACCGACAATCGAGGCTGAGCTGCGTCCACGATCCAATAGCAGGCCGACTTGCGCTGTATGTGGCCGCAAACGCTCTGGGTATGACAGGCTGCCAACCCGAAGGTTTGAATTTATCCCGATGTGGGGTATCAAGGTGTATTTCCTCTATGCGCCACGCCGGGTTGATTGCCCAACCTGCGGTATCCGAGTGGAACGGATGCCCTGGTCGGCAGGGAAACATCGTTTGACCGAGACCTACGCCTGGTTTCTGGCAAGCTGGGCCAGACGCCTGAGCTGGAAAGAGGTGGCCGAGGCCTTTCGCACGACCTGGGACCACGTTTTCTGCTCGGTGGAGATGGCGGTCACCTGGGGTCGGGCACACAGAGACCTGACAGGTATTGAAGCCATTGGTATTGACGAGATCCAATGGCAGCGGGGCCATAAATACCTGACGCTGGTTTATCAGATCGATGCAGGCTGCCGGCGTTTGCTGTGGATTGGCAAAAAGCGGAAGGTCAAGACCCTGCTGGGATTCTTTCGCTGGTTTGGCAAGGAAAGAACCAAGGAGCTGGATTATATCTGCAGTGACATGTGGAAGCCGTACTTGAGGGTGATTGCCAAAAAGGCAGGGCATGCGACCCATATTCTGGACCGCTTCCATATCATGGCGAAGGTGAGCAAGGCGATCGACAAGGTGCGCGCTCAGGAGGCGAAAGAACTCAAAGAGAAGGGGTATGAACCGGTGCTGACGAAGAGTCGCTGGCTGCTGCTGAAACGCCCGGAAAACCTGACCGACAAACAGGAGACCAAGCTGGCGGATCTTCTGCAGTATAATTTGAAGTCGATTAGGAGCTATCTTCTGAAAGAGGAGTTCCAACTCTTCTGGTCGTATAAATCGCCGTATTGGGCGGGCCAGTTTCTCGATAAATGGTGTACAAAAACGATGCGTTCGAGGATTGAACCGATGAAGGAAATCGCCCGCAGTTTGAGGAAGCACCGACCCCTGTTGCTGAACTGGTTTCGGGCTAGAGGACAGTTTTCCAGCGGCATCGTCGAAGGCTTTAACAACAAAGCGAAACTGACTACCAGAAAAGCCTATGGGTTCAAGACCTATCATGCGGCTGAAGTTGCTTTGTATCATGCACTTGGAGCCTTGCCTGTTCCAAAGGTAGCCCACGAATTTTTCTGACGAGGCAGTTTTTTATTCCTGGATGTCTTTTTCATCTTCTTTTTTCTGAATATCGGCTCCACCCGCCTCGCCGAAGAGGATGAAGGTTGTTTCAGCACCTTTAAGGGCCGACGCGCCGGCAGTGGCTCAGTTGGTATGATTTTCAACAGCTGGCTGCGCCACATGGAGCATGTAGGTAAGAAGCACCGTTGAAGAGCGCTGACTGTGACGCAGCAACTGTATTCCAAACATATCGGTATCACTTGCTGAAAACACCCTCAAGCAGATATGTCTGCCCACATACCTGAGAGAAGATACCGGTGCGGTAAATTCACTCCAGTCAGTAGAATATGCGACATGATAAGGTGTCATCAGGCTTCAAACCGTTGATCTGTTTGTTTTACCTCCCCACTTGATCCGACGCTATACTAACCGGACTTCCAAACAAGCAGTCAGCAATCAATATCACTCAGGTTAATTTTGCATGTCTTCATATAATCTATTCAATACGCAGCCCCTGAAGGAGCAGGCGGAATCCTTCGAAACCTTGCTGAAGTGCAGGAATGTCAAGATAGAACGCATCCATAGCCCGGCAAACACCCGGTCGGAGCGGTATGTCCAACAACAGGACGAGTGGATCTGTCTGTTGCAGGGCGAAGCGAAGATAGAGATGGAGAGCAGGATTACCTCGCTGGCGAGGGGAGAAACCTTGTTTATTCCAAAAGGAACTCCTCATCGGGTGATGGAGACCAGCAGCAACCCCTTGTGTATCTGGTTAGCGGTGCATATTCATTGAAAACGACTATCAGCCTGATCTTTGTATTGATTACAACGCAGCACACGTTGAATTGAATACAAGAGTATCCATTGCTCTTTTGACTGGATCCGGCATGAGATCGATGATTCTCAGTGACTGACGATTCAGCCTCTTTCGGTTGATCGAACGGCAGTCAACCGTGGATAGCCGATCACATTGACGGCACTGGCATGTTCTTCCAACACTCTGCTGAATTTTTCCGCATTGATCGGCTTGGAGAAGAACTCTCCCTGCGCCAACTCACACCCTTCGTCCAGCAGCCACTGTGCCTGTTCCATTTTCTCGACGCCCTCCGCCACGACCTCGAGTTTCAAACTATGCGCCATCTGTACGATGGCCCGTGCGATAGCCTCGTCCTCAGGATCATCCAGGATGTCTCGAATGAAAGAACGATCTATCTTCAGTCTGTCGACCTTGAGTTTTTTCAGATAACTCAGTGATGAATAGCCTGTGCCGAAATCGTCTATCGCAAGCTTGACGCCAGCCTGTTTTAACTCTGTGACAGTGGCCAACACATTGTGGGTATCTTTGATCAACATGGACTCAGTCAACTCCAGTTCCAGCCGATCCGGGGGTAATCCCGAATCCCGCAACGCCTCAGTGATGGTTTCCTGTAAACCTTCCCGTCTCAACTGAAACGCTGAGAGATTGACCGAAATGGTAAATTTCCCATCATAGATCGCGTGCCATTTCACCGCTTGTCGGCAAGCCTCCTTCAATACCCATGCACCTATCTGAATGATCAGTCCGCTCTCTTCTGCAATACTGATGAACCGGTCTGGCGGCACGGTACCGAATTCCTCGGTAATCCAGCGTAGGAGGACCTCAACTCCGACTATCCTGCCACTGGTAATATCGAATTGCGGCTGATATGCCAGACTCAATTCACCCTCTTCGAAGGCCTTACGCAGTCGAGTCTGTAGTTGCAGGCGTTCAAAGGCGACCTGATTCATCTCGTCCGTGAAGAATCTAAACGTGTTTCGCCCGGCTTCCTTGGCAGAATACATCGCAGTATCCGCTTTTTGCAGTAGTGTATCGAAATCATTGCCATCATCCGGATAGATACTGATACCGATACTGAATGAGGTATGGAGGCGATAATCGAGGATTTCGAATGGCTCTCTGAAGCAGGATAACAGATCCTCACAGATGATTTCAGCGTGGGTCGCATCACGTAGTTCGCGCAGCATGATCAGAAACTCGTCACCCCCCTGCCGACTAATGGTATCGGCCTCACGAACCCGCGTATGTAGATGTTCGACAACTGCCTGCAGTAACAGATCACCCACCTGATGACCGAGCGAGTCATTCACACTCTTGAAGTCATCCAGATCGAGGAACAGCAAGGCCACCTTCTCCTGATCCCGAATCGCCGCATTGACGGCCTGGTCGAAACGGTCACGCAACAGTATTCTGTTGGGGAGGCCCGTCAGAGCATCATGATGAGCCATGAACTGAATCCTTTCTTCGGCACGTTGCTTCTCAGTGATATCACGTGCAACCATGACGATACCATCAGCACGGGATGCATCCCCAAGATATGGGCTGGCGGTCAGCTCGAAGGTTCGCACACCGTCATTGGTGCGCAGGTCCTTAATCTGCCGTCTAGGCTGATTGACCGAGAGAAAGATGTTTTCCTCTGACGGCTGATATTCATCGCAACCAGCTTCATTTTTCAGCAATGCATCAAAGCATGACTTTAGATCGGCCAATATCTGGGACTGCCCCTGCTTCAAGTTAAAAACCTGCTTGGCGCTCTCGTTACTGATTTTAATCTGATACTCCGCATCAATGACCAATACCGGATCGGCTACGGCATCGATGACTGTCTCCAGGAACATTTGCTGGTTTAGGATTTTAGCTTCCGCCTCCTTGCGTTCTGTGATATCCCGGCTGATGCCAATGAGACCCAATACCTCTCCCTTCGATGAGAAAAAGGGTGTCTTCAAAGTATCAAGCAGGACACGCCGGCCGTCCGCATAGTGAATCCATTCCTCATTGCGTTTGGCTTCGCCTGCATCGAGCATGGCTTTGTCTTTGGCTTGATAAAACTCAGCAACCTCTCCTGGAAAGAGATCAAGATCTGTTTTACCAATCAGGTCCTCTTCTTTCAGATTGACATACTTCGCAAACGCCTTGTTACAACCAAGAAACTCGCTTCTCTCATTTTTAAATGTAATCAGATCTGGTACGGAATCGATCAAACCACGTAAAAGAGCAGTCTCCCGTACTAGACTTTGTTGCGTCTTGATTGTCTGGGAGTGGGCAAGAGCGCCTTTTAACGCGACAGCCAGTTTGTCGACAACCTGCCTGAGCTGCCTTAGCTCCATCCCCTCGATTCTGTCACTATCTCGATATAGCTTGAGAAAACCAAAATCTGCCAAACGGTAGAGCGCGTATGCACCGTTTTCGATACCACGTTCCGCAACCATACTTTTGAAGGAAGCATCATTACCGGGTACGTATTTGTAGGCATAACCGCTCGGCATCGAAAAGCTAGGGTGATCGTGTCGCATGCTATTCATTAGGGCACGCACACGCGGCATGGCATACAGTAATCGATATTGCTCAGTAGCCTGCGTTATCATCTGCTTTTCATCGACCCAGAATGCCCCGTAAGAAAAATCCTTACGCCTCAGTAGGGTCTTTAAGAATTGCGCACAGACCTGGGTGGGCTCCAAACTGCGCCCCACTGCGAGAGATAATTCGTAGAGCAATTGCAGGTCAGAACTGATATCCCTGGGTTTATCCATCGATGAGACAAATTCCAAATGTCTTGTTATATAACTCCACAGCATGATTACCGTCACTGGCTATCTCGCCCAAGGCGATCACGCCCTGTGGACTATTGTTGGGATTATACCGCTTCACTTCCTCCGACACAGCTTGCAGCTCCTCCTTGAAGCGATCACCCAGAAGTAAGACTCTTGAATAACAATCGCAAACGAGAACATCTTGAAACCCTTCATAATTCATGCTCTCATTCACAGCCTCGAGTGCCGCTTTCTTAAGCTGCTCCGCCGCTCCATGCATCAGATGCATGACCGCTCCCTCTTCAACATCCGAGAGGCAGACAATGCCGCCTTCATTGGTCACTCCCATGGGATCACGCACCACATCTTCAGCACCGCTCTTTTCAATGCATAATGGATAATGAGGGGAAACCTTGGTGAAAAACTCCTTACCTGGAACATCCGCCAATTCAGGACCGATTACCGACCGATAGACGGTCTCGGCCGGTTCCCAGTTGATCTCCTGTATGATGTTGTCCTTGGTCCGTGTTGCCACGAAGGGACCCTGTATCCGATCCCAACCATGCTTTGCTGAAACACTGGTACGCATGCTGCAAAATGCCAGAAGCACCGCCTGTTGCACAAAACCATCCGCGGTGAACAGGGTCGGAGCCATCCGGAAGTCACTGTATCCGGTGCCTGAACCGAAGTAGTTGATCTCATTGCCATAGTTATTGAATATTTCAGTGAGGAATACACTGATATTGGGTGCATGACAATCTGGAAAACACAGTAAAGTGACGTCATGCCCTCCCAATGCTTCCAAGTCTGGTAGATCTTGCAAGGAATTCGAACTAAACGACTGTAGAGAAATAGTGGCTGGAGGATAAAGGCAGTGTACCCGTTTACAAACGGCTCCGGTAGTGTGGTGTTCTGCTCCATTTATCAATCCGGGAAACAAGGCACCGAAATAGCGACTATCCAGCAGATTCAACTGTTCAATCAGTTGTGGTACCTGTTCACTATGCGATGCCGCAAGGAGAATCAGCCAGTACTCGCTGGCATCCAGGGGTTCAGCTGATAGTAGACTGACTAATGCTTCGACTGACTCAAACTCTATATACATCCAATCCCCTTGACTCCCTCGTGAGGGACATCGTCACTGCCTGCAATAGTAGATATAACCGTGATGTAAGCTCGAATTTATTATTGTTGTCAGTCCTGCCATTCGCTCCTACCCCATCTCTGCGTGCTATGGATCTCGGTTTCATCGGGATCGGCAACAGACAGGATAGATCCACAGATTGTCTCAACACCCGTCTATACCTACCCGACACGGCTCGATATGCCAGATATCAGCACAATATTCACGAATCGCACGGTCGGAAGAAAACTTGCCAATCCGTGAGACATTCAGTACCGACATTCTGCTCCAACGCTTAATATCAAGGTAGGCATTTGAAACCTCAACCTGAGTGTCTTTGTAAGACTCGAAATCGGCGCACAACATATAGGTGTCTTCCTGCAGGAGACTATCGATCAATGGTCGAAATAGATCCTTGTCGCCACGAGAAAAGTAGCCGCTGTCCAGTAAATCAATCGCAGATTTGAGCTCTACACAACGCTGATAATAATCCCCGGGACGATAACCATCAAGAACGCGCTGTTTTACCTCAGGCGCGGTTAATCCAAATAGAAAAAAATTATCTTCGCCAACCTCCTTACGGATCTCAATATTGGCGCCATCGAGAGTTCCTATGGTGAGGGCTCCATTCATTGAAAATTTCATATTTCCCGTACCGGACGCTTCCATCCCAGCGGTCGATATCTGTTCGGAGAGATCTGCTGCCGGGTAGATCCTCTGCCCCCTTTTGACGGAAAAATCGGGCAGAAAGACCACTTTGATCAGTTCTTTGACTGCTGGATCCTTATTGATCACATGCGCCACCGAGTGGATCAGCTTGATGATCAACTTCGCCATCCGATAACCGGGTGCGGCCTTACCCCCGAAGATAAATGTCCGCGGTGCCACTTCCTGATTGGGATTGAGCTTAAGCCCCTCATACAAGGTAATGACATGCAATATGTTGAGATGCTGTCTTTTGTACTCATGAATCCGTTTTACTTGAACATCAAACAGGGACTGCGGATCGATCTGCATCCCCAGCTTCCCCTGCAGCCACACAGCAAGATCCATTTTTGCGGCCATTTTGGTTCGTCGCCATCGCTCAACGAAACCAGCATCGTCCGCCAAGCCCTCCAATGTTCGCAACTGATCCAGGTTTTTTATCCACTCATCGCCGATATGTTTCTTGAGTAATCGAGACAGGCGAGGATTACTCAAAACCATGAATCGCCTGGGTGTCACACCATTCGTTTTATTCTTGATTTTGTCCGGCCATAGATCGTGAAAATCCTTCAGTATCGTGGTCTTCAACAGTTCCGTATGCAGTTCAGCCACCCCATTGATGGCAAAACTGCCTACACAGGCGAGATTTGCCATGCGCACTGAACGACGACCATTTTCCTCAATCAATGACAATCTTGCGATACGTGCCGTATCACCCATGAATCGAATCCGCACCTCATCGAGAAAACGATCATTGATTTCATAGATGATCTCAAGGTGCCGTGGCAACAGGCGCTCGAAAAGATCCAGCGGCCAACTTTCAAGAGCCTCGGGAAGCAGTGTGTGATTGGTGAATGCAAAGGTATTCCGGGTGATCTCCCATGCTCGATCCCACCCCATCTGATGCTCATCCATAAACAGTCGCATCAATTCAACAACCGCAATAGCCGGATGTGTGTCGTTTAGCTGAGCCGCAAACTTCTCGTGAAATTTATCAAGGCTGCCGGCAGTGCCCAAATGCAGACGAATCATGTCCTGCAGTGAACAGGAGACGAAAAAGTACTGTTGTTTAAGGCGCAACTCCTTTCCCACTTCAGGCTCATCATTGGGATAGAGGACCTTTGAAATATTCTCGGCGATGACCTTGGCATTCACGGCACCATAATAATCGCCTGTATTGAAGGCATTGAAATCAAAAGACTCACAGGCTTCGGATTTCCACAACCTCAACAGATTGGTGTTGTCGACCCGATAGCCGAGAATCGGCGTATCATAGGCTACACCGTTGACAACAAGCTCGGGCACCCATTTCACATGCAGTTGCCCTGTTTCATCGGTATGGTGTTTTGTATGACCGCCGAACTTTACCGGGAAACGCAGTTTTGGACGAAACAATTCCCAGGGATTTCCGTTACGCAACCAGGCATCGGTCACTTCCACTTGCCAACCGTCACGGATTTGCTGCTCGAAGATTCCGAACTCGTAGCGGATGCCATAACCGATGGCAGGAATCTGCAGGGTTGCCAGCGATTCGAGATAGCAGGCGGCAAGGCGTCCCAGACCACCATTGCCGAGACCAGGTTCCTCTTCTTGTTCCTGGATCTCTTGCAAATCCAGCCCCAATTCATCCGCAGCCTGCACCGCCTTATCCAGAATCCCCAGATTGACCATATTGTTCCCTAAGTGGGGACCTAGCAGAAATTCTGCAGATAGATAGCAGACCGTTCTCACCTGTGCCTTTTTATACGTCTGTGCAGAGCGGATCCAGCGTTCAAGCATGCGATCCCGTACTGTGTAGGCTGCAGCCATGTAGAGATCGGACGGAGTCGCAACGTCCTTGAACCGTCCCTGAACATAAAACAGGTTGTCATAAAAGGCGCGAATCAGCGCCTGCTTCGACATACCAACCCGTACTTCCTCGTGCAGGTGATTTGTCGGAGTTACCTCAACCGTCTTTTTAGTCATATCCAGAAAATCCTTCTACTGAATCAGATACCAGGGATATACCGCTAGATGAATGCATAACAAAAAAACAGAAATCATATTGAATGACAATCTGTAGAAATGCGACTTTCGCAGGGTTTACCAGTAGTTCAACTAGGCAAACTCAGGGTATTGACGCTTATCCGTTAAATCATGATTCGATCAATCTATTTTTACTTTGTTTTGTTGCAAAATGATTACACAGGATGTAAAGGTAGGGAATGAAATTCATCCGAATGTGATTGCTTGAACCCAATTTTACCGTTCAACCCGGCAGGATCAATCATTGCCAAATGAAAGCAGTTGTAATTAAATTGATAACATCATCCCTGACTGCAGATACTTCCAATCTTTGGAAAACGTGGTCAATCTATTTCTGAATGCTGGATCTTTGAATCATTCAGAAGCTTTGGATGGATGAGACTTGTACCGTTGCAAGTGCCAAACGCTTCCAGAATAACATGGACTTTAGCTCAGTACACAGGGAATGAATCGTTATTCTCAACCGAACACCCAGCAGACAACGGATGATGTTGTGTCGACTATGCATTCCAGAAATTGAGCCATGCGATCAAAACGCCGTGTATCCGACGATGTTCAAGCCACACGCACCACTGATGTCTTGACTTCGAGAATTCCGGCCCGAGGGTTGGGTTCCCCAGCCTGCTTGACCCAATCAGCAAAGTTTACTCCACATATGTCTGAGACAGGCTCAAAGCACTCATGGACAGTGTAATCATTTTCTTTTTGTCGGGCCTGCTGCTGCTCCTCTCCTGGCTCCTGCAACGGACAAGGACGAAAGTCAACGACCTGCGTACACAATATAGCCTGCTGGAAGCTAAAATCGAGGAAAAAACCAGCGCATTACGCATCGAGATGCGGGAACGACAACAGGCGGAGGTGATTCTCAAGGCAAGCGAGCTGCGCAATCGTCTAATCATCTATTCAGCACAAATCACCACTTGGGAATGGGATCTCAATAGAGACGAGATGGTCTGGAACGAGAATCTGACTGAACTCTTCGGCCATCCCTTGGGAGATACCGAAGATACAAAGCAATGGTGGCTGGAGAACATCCACATGGAAGACGCCCCCCGGGTGGTGCGAAGCATCGAGGATTATCTGATGCTCAGTGAGGACATCTGGCGCGAAGAGTACCGGTTCCGACGATTCGATGGTGGCTGGTCCAGTGTCATCCACTGGGGTCTGGCAGTTGCCGATGAAGAGGGCAGCCCCATCAGAATGGTCGGCGCAATGATGGATATCACACCTCGCAAACAGGCGGAACAGCGGCTTGTCCAGAGTGAGCTGAACCTGCGTGAAGCCCAACGGATCGCGCATCTGGGCAGTTGGGTATGGACTTTCGAGACCAACGAACTGGAGTGGTCTGCTGAACAATACAAGATATTCGGTTTCCACGCGGATGCGATCAATCCGGTTTACCAGACCTTTCTCGAGGCAATCCATCCTGAAGACAAGGAACAAGTGGTCAATACTATTGAAAATACCTTACAAGAGAGTGGCTCATTTGATCGTGAATTCCGTATCCAACAACCAGGCGGAGACATCCGCTGGATTTCCACGCAAGGTGAAGTCATCGAAGACGCCATGGGCAATCCTCTCAAGATGGTCGGTACGTCGATAGATATCACCGAACGAAAACGCCTGGAGGAGAAATTGAAATTCCAGGCTGTGCACGATCAACTGACCGGTCTGTTCAACCGCCGCGTGCTTGAAGAGCGGCTCAGTGATGAAGTGGACCGGGTCAACCGCTACAATCATGCCCTCTCCGTCTTCATGTTGGATATTGATCATTTCAAACGGATCAACGACACCCATGGTCACCAGGTGGGTGATTTCGTATTACGGCGCCTCGCCAAAATTCTGGAAAAAACCACACGTAAAACCGATGTCTTGGCCCGTTATGGTGGAGAGGAGTTTGTCGTCATACTACCGGAAACCCCACTGGCTACTGCCTTCCCACTCGCAGAGCGGCTGCGTGAGGAGATCATGCATCAACCCATTGCCATCGATGCGACATTGCAGATTGCAGTAACCGCCAGTATCGGTATCGCCAGTTTTCCGGATCATACCGAGTCACCACAAGCCTTATTGGGAATTGCCGACCAGGCCCTCTACAACGCAAAACAACAAGGGCGGAACCGGGTCAGTACCGCCAACCCTTGATGTGCGTGCAGATCGGCCAACTGACCGGGTCTCGCGGGTCAAGTCAACCTCAAGGCCTATACAGCGGACCTCGCAACGCGCTGGCCTATCAGAGCTTCACCCGCCCCTTGCCATAGTTGATGACCACCCCGTCGCGGGTGATGCGCTCGAGGGTGAGGCCTGGGCGGTCGAGGGGGTCGCCCTCACGGTAGCGGCGCATGTCGATGATCACGAAGCGTTCTGCTGGCACCTCGTTGTAGACATGGATGTTGATCTCCACCCCCTTGAGGCGTTTCTGCACCTTGGCCGGTAGTTCCCAAATCGCGGGAATGCGCGGTTCTGCCTTGGCAGGTGGAGCCGGTGGAGCTGGCGGGCGTTTGGTGGAAGGGGCAGGCTTGGCCGGCGGAGGCGCCGCTGGCGGTTCGGCTCCAGCGTCCGGTGTTGCGGGTTGCGAAGCGGACAGAACCTCGGCCGGCTTGTCAGGTGTAAGGGCGGCAGGGGGACTGAGCTTGGCGAGGACCGGGGGCTTCTCGACCGGCGCAGGTTCGACCAGCTGGGCGGACGCAGTGGGCTTTACTGGTGGGACGGATGTAGTGGGTTTAACGGGCTCACCAGCCGGTGGTTTGGTTGGTGTAGGCCGCAGCTCGGTGAGAGCGGGAGATGGCGTGGATTTATCCTGCGTCAGCGCCCCCCCGGGCGCACTGGACTTGGCGAGGACCGGGGGTGGCTCGAACGGGACGGGGCGGGCCGGTGGGGGCACCTCGGCGGATAATGTACGTACTGCGGACTTGGGTTGGTCCGGTGGGGGTACCTCGGCGGACGGCGCACTCACAGCGGGCTTAGGTTGGGCGAGCTGTACTTTTGCTGGCGGGACAGTCTGGGTCGCCACGGGAGTGACAGCTGGGGCCTGCGCCAGCACACTCATGGGTTCGACCGGACGTACCATCGCCTCGTCCAACAGGGGCCGCACCGGCTTCTGGGGCAGGCCGGACTGGCGTGGGGCGGGCGGTACAGCGGCCGCTAACTGAGGTTCAATTGCTTTGCGGCCAACCGATTCAGGTACGGCTGTATCGGCTGTAACCGGCTCGCTTTGGGGGATGAGCGCAGGCGCGGTGACAGAAGACACCGCCTGGGGTACGGGCTGTGTCGGAGCGGCTTGTGCCGGGGGTGGCGCTGGAGTAGCCTGAGCGGGTGGCTGCGCCGGGGCGGCCTGTGCAGGGGGTGGCGCGATGGTGACCGGATCCGTTTCCAGCGGGGTCTGGGCGAGGATTGGCGTGGCCGCCTCCTGGCTATGCAGCCACCACCAGAGCAGGCCGTTGAACAACAGCAAACCGGCACCCAAGCCCCAAATCCCGGGGCGCCGCCAGAGGGCGCGCGGCCGGGCCAACGGCTCGTGCTGCGGGGCCAGGCCCCGCGCATTGCGTTCTTGTTCCGCGCGTTCCAGCGCTTCAAGGATGGATGACATGGCTAAGCCGCACTTCCTCTCAACAGGGTTCGGAAATTTCGTTCAAGCGGGCAGACTGTTCCGCAGGTTTGGGCGAAAAACCAAACCGGACAAGCAATATTTATTTCCTTCAAACTCTCATTCCTCATCTCTTTGTGTCGGAACCAACCTGACGTACGTCTGGTGGAAACGCGGGGCTACCCCCGATCCAGGGCCGGGATCGCCGGGTCGCCGATCGCGGCCATCAGTTTGATCAGGGTCTGTTTGCCGACAATACCATCCTGCACCAGACCGGTGGCACGCTGAAAGGCCATCACCCGCTTGGTCAACTGCCAGTCAAACTCGGCCAGGGCCGGGTCTGCCGGCTGCCCACTGGGCAGACCGTCGACCCGTGCAAGCATCTCACTCAGCCAGTGCACGTCGGCGCCCCGGCTGCCTTGTTGCAGATATTCACTGCGCAGCACCGGTGGCCGCCAGAGCACGATGTAGCTGCCGCTCCACAGGGGATCGAGCTCGCCGGTCGGCACCTGCACCCGCTGCCGGCCCAGATCCAGGGTCACTTGCTTGCCCTGCAGGGCAGTGACCACCACATGGTAGCGCCGACCGCTGTCGAGCAGCAGTTCAATCACCGCCGGACGGTTGTAGAAGCGCAGGTTATCCCAGTGGCCACGCCCATAGAGGCATTGCAAACCGACCCGTGCAGCCTTTTCGCAAGCAGAGCCGTCGGCCCGCAAGGGAAAGTCCTCCTGCCAGTAGCTGAACAGGGTGGTGAAGGCGTTGGCAATATCGTCGAGCAGGCCGACCAGGCTGAGGGCATTGTCGATGACCTGGGCCACCGGCGCGAGGGGCTCGCCCGCGGAAACGGGCGTGATATCTTCCTGCAGGACGGGCGGCACTGCGCTGGACAGCTCAGGGGCAGGTGCCTGGACCAGCGGGGTGAGGGGCTCGTCGGCCGGCTCCACCGCCGGTTTCTCGGTGCTCTTATCGACCGAAGACGGGCGGAGGGGTACAACCGCTTGGGTTGTTGAGGTCGGGCTCGCCGCCTGGTTGACGGCAACCGCGGAGGTTTCCGAGGCGATCGGTTCCTGTGGTGGCGGCGCCATGCGAGCGGCGGGCTGGGCAGCGGGCGGACTGGCGATCAGCGCCTCAAGCACCGGCCACTCGCGCAACGGACCCGGCAGGCTTTCGGGATCCAACTGCTGCCAGGCACCTAGGCCCAAGGCAACTCCCAACAGCCCCGCCAGGCCCCAGGCCCAAGCCCAGCGTAACCGGCCCGGGCGCGCAGCGCTGCCTTGCAGCTCTTTGGCCACCTGGCGCATTAGCCGTGCATCGATCAGTTCCCGACGTTTACCGTAGGCCGCCAGCATGGCCCGCCCACACAACACATTGATCACCCGTGGCACACCCCCGGTCATTTTGGGTAGCAGACGTAGCGCGCCCGGGGTGAACAACCGACGCCCGTGCCCGGCCACTTCCAGACGGTGCTGCACGTAAGCCCGTGTTTCGTCCGCATCCAGCGGGGTGAGGTGATAGCGGGCGGTGATACGCTGCGCCAGTTGGCGCAGCTCGGGTTGTTCCAGCAGGCTCTTCAGCTCCGGCTGGCCCACCAGAATGATCTGCAGCAATTTCTGGGTTGCGGTTTCCAGGTTGGTCAGCAGACGCACCTGCTCCAGGGCGTCGAAATTCAGGTTTTGCGCCTCGTCGACGATCAGCACGGTGCGCCGCCCCGCCGCGTGACTCTCGAGTAGGTAGGCGTTGAGCCGATCCACCAGCAGCTTGAGACTGCTGCAGCCCGGCGGGTAGTCAATATGCAATTCGTCGCAGAGGCTTGCAACCAGCTCCAGTGGAGTCTGCCGCGGGTTGAATATGAGCGCTATGTTGAGCTCGTCCGGCAGCAACATCAGCAAGTTTCGGCACAGGGTCGTCTTGCCCGTACCCACCTCGCCAGTCAGCTGCACGAATCCGCCCCCCTCGGTCACCCCATACACCAGGTGTGCCAGCGCCTCCCGGTGACGCTCACTCAGATAGGTGTACTTGGGGTCCGGCGTGATCGAAAACGGGTCTTCTTGCAACCCAAAATGTTCATGGTACATGGACGTCAGATTCGGCTTCGGGCGTACTTCCCGTACACCTCTTTATAATCATGGAAGGCCTCTAGGTGGTCACCTTCCGTTGAGTTCAGTACTGCTAAGTTGACTCAGTATACACAAAGCCGGGGAAAGACTCCGAATCTGATTCGGGAAAAAGTGGAATGGGCAGTCAATGGTAGAGACAAACCCGATGCCGCCGTCCATGGTTGCATCGGTCCTCCTCCGAAATCACAGATCAGGGTTTACTGTGGCAGTGGCCGCACCCCACCGGAGTCCCCTGCGGCAAGTGGATCGTGCTGTCCCCATCGTCGTCACGTAGAAAGTTGCGGTCTGCCGCGGTGCGGGAGAGTATCGTACCTTCTAAATTCACTCCGTGACAGGCCCTGCAGGCACTCGGGTTCCGTTCATAAAAACCCTCATGTTCCATGGTCCAAGCGCTGCTGTTGACATTGTGCATACCGTGGGGGCCACCCAGGGTGAGCGGTAGACTGGTATGACAGACCCCACATTCGATGATGGTGCCGCTGTATCCCTGTAGATCAATCGCCGCCTGGTTGTCATTGGCTATGCTGCTGGGCCAGATGGCATGAGTGGAACCATGACAACCCTCACAAGCCACGCCCCCATGGCCCAAACTGTCCTTATAAAGCTTGTTATCCTGCTCGGCGAAACGCGCGTTAACGGCAATGATCGGTGTTGCGGAGGGATCCCCTACCCGCCAGGCCTGACGCAAACGGATGTTGTCGGTGTTACCATCGGTATCCAACGTATTCACCACCGTATCCGCATCTGCCGTCAGATTATCCACCGCATCACCGGTGTGGCAGGATTCGCAGCGGGGCTCATCCAGCCAGGGCTCCCGACTGTCGCTACCCACCGCCAGCATACCCCCATGGCAATCCTGACACTCCATCCCCGCGCTCCCCATGGCACCGCGCAGGCAGTCGGTACGCTCGCCGGGATGACACTGGTAGCAGGTATCCTCCATGCTGTCACTGGGGAAACTGGCCACCGTCCCGTGATGCTCGTGCATGACATTGGAGAGGGTCTTGTTCGACCCGCCATTCCAGGTAAAGGCCAAGGCCTCCGAATAATGGCAATCCGCGCAGAGAACCGGGGTGTTACTGGCCAGGGCAGTCCCATGTTGTGTGTCATGGAGCATCAGGATATTGCGTTTGGCCGCGTTGAGTAGATCGATAGGCTCTGGATAATCGATATAATCCTGATCAGTGGCATGGCAATTCTGGCAACCCGCTTCAGAAGCGACCGGTAAGACCACATCCAGAGTGGCCAGGCTGTCACCGCTGGAGCTGTCAGCAGCGCTGATCCGCATCAGCGGATAGGGGTTGACCTGACCGAAATCATCGATCGGCATGATCGGCACACCATCCGCAGTGAACCAAGCCTGCGTTGCGGCATAGCTGCCGAACGGCTGTGGATCGTTGGCTACATAGGGATTCAAGATCCCTGGCATCTGCTGTCCGAGTAGACCCTCATCGGGCTGAAGATCGATGCCGAACAGGTCAAAGGCATAGCTGTTACCGGTGTCGGGGTTCGTATCCCAGAAGTTAGACTTCCAGATACCGCCTGGTTGGTTTTGACTGGTGGTATTGATCGACCCGGCAGCATCAGCGACACCCATATAACTGACCGTCGCAACGCCCTCATCCAGGATGCGGGGTGCAGCAGCCTTTTCGATCACCTGAGCACGCACCGTATTGAAGGGAGGAAGGATCGTGAAAACCGAATAGTCCGAGTCGGCGCAGTGCATACCCTGATCGTTGAAGGCCAGCACCTGGTGGGTCTTGTCCGCGTCAATCACGTTGAGTGTAGAGCCTTCATGGTCGTCATCATCGTCACCCCCAACACAGGCGGCGATGGAGGTGGATATGACGAGAGTTGAAATGATCTTTCGGAGATAGTCCATGGTAAGTTCACCTTGAAGTTACAACGCGACCGATCAACTCAGTCGCCAGGGCATTTGGGAATTTTATCCTAAAATGACGAACAATGGGATGTTTATATTCACGATGATACACAGCATTTCCGCTGAAGCGCGAACGAACTTTGCGTGAGCCTGGATTGCCGAGCCTAATAAACGCTGGATAAAGCGTGGCTGCTCAGCATCTATCATATCCAGATCACATCTCCCAGATATTCGCCAAACTCGTTGCGGCTGCGATAGTAGAACTCGATCGGCACCTGCACATCCTCTTCCGAGGCACTGTCGAGCACCACGCTTCACCAATCCTTGCCACCCCGTTCGCCATCGCCCCGGCCGGTGATCATCTGAATACCCAGGTGCGACCCAATCCCGGTCTGTTTCAGGAAAGATCCATCCACCAGGCCGATGGTACCTTCACCACAGGGTCCGATATGTTTGCCGTGCACCCCATGATTGGTCTGATACTGGCTTTCGATGAAATCATTAGGGGCTGTTCGGTGACCAGTCCACCATAGCGCTTGATGCTCAGAACGAAACGCTCTTCCGGGAACGCTTACCACGCGTAGCAGGCCAGTATGGCAGGTCCTTCGCTGATAGTGCCCGGAGGTGGCTCTGTAGGATCAGCACCGGAGCAGACTTCGGTATTGGGATCGGAACAGTCACCTGGAAAGCTACCTGCGGGGATCTCCTGAATATTGATGATTCCGCCTCCATCAGAATCCAGACCTTCGATGGCCAAGGGCTGCAACTACACCTGAGGGTGTATTGCTGGTCATGGCAGCGGTGAAATCGGCCCCGTAAGGATTACGGGCACCCCCCGATACCGGAGTGTGGCACACCATACAATTGCCCAAGTTGGTCCCAGTGGTCCCATACAGTCCGTTGATATCACTCATGTACACCTCAACCGACCAGGCCGCCGAGGTGGCCGCGAGCATTGGTATCCCGCTCGCCAGCTAGACGGCCGTCGATAGCTTTCTCCTTTTATACCGTTTCATTTCCATCCCACCTGTAGATAGCTAACCGTAGGGTGCGCGAGCACCCCTCGATACAGAGAGAACCGAAATTTGCTGACTGTTCATTGGGCGCAGCCGGGGAGTTGTTTCTCAGTTGTTTTGCTAAATAAACAATGGAGCTGAATCCTTTCACGCCGGTGTTTGCCACCCGCACTAAAATAGTATTTCAGTTCCCTGCGGGCCTATGGATAACGGATGCCCGATTAAAAAAACGATAATTTTTACCTAGTATTTATTATTTTTATAGGTATGAACTAAGCTGTGCGATTGAGTTACATAACCATCCCCAATCCAAGTCAGCATTAACCCAGGTAAGGAGATAAGGGGTCCAGAACAAACCAGGGGCAGAGTGAGTATCTCACTCCGCCCCTCGTTTCCTGTACGATTATTGCTGGTTGGTCAGCAGGGTTCCATCATTGCCGACGATCACGAAGTAGGGATTGTTTACACCGTCATCCACCCAAGTGATGGCACTGAGCTGAACTTCCTCGGAGACATCATTGGTAGGCACACTATAGCCACTGCTTGAATCAGGGCTGATGGCGAGTGTACCGGCCGAACCCACGGCGGCAAGTATCGGGTCTACCGGAATCCCGGAGTCCCACTGCACTGCCCCGACAAATGTGATGTTTGGAGTTCCGGGTACACGTTCCTCCCAGGTTATGCCATCCAAGCTGATCAGGACCGTATCGTTAGAACCGACGATACCGAAAGCGGACCCATTCCAGGTAACATCATTCAGATCATTATTACCGACCGTTTGCACGGTCCAATTCAGCTCATCCCAATCCAGATTCTTGTCATGAATCGTAAAGATCTTGCCATTGGTACCGCTCATGACGATGGTATCACCACCAACTGCCACCCCATTCAGGGTTGTGTTGGTCAGATCAGAGGGTATCGACCGCACTTCCCAAGTTAGTTCCTCTCCAGTAGGACTGGTCAGCACGGTGCCACTCTTGCCCACGACGATATATTCATCACCGGTCCAAGCCACATCTTCCAAGTCGATAGCCACATCGCTTTCCTGCAGCATCCACTGGTCACCATCTGCACTGGTGAGCACTGTGCCGCCTGCACCAACGACCAGATATTGGACGTTGACGTCATCCCAGGTGACTCCGGCCAATGATTCACTGGTGGGAATTTCGCCAGCCGTGACCCATGGATCGGTCGTACCGTTCGCGCTGGTTAAGATCACGCCGCTGTCGCCCACCGTCACCAGAGTGCCAGCACCGTTCCACACTACATCATTGAGACTGGTCGGCGTTTCAGTCTCCTGAGGGATGCCAAACACCTCTGCAGACGGCACCGAAGTCTGGTCATCCGAAACCGCGACCACGCGATAGTAATAGGTCTGTCCTGCATAGACATCAGGTCCGGAATGGACGATGTAATTCAGTCCCGTGTCGGAGGGCACAACTTTGTCACTGCTCGTGGTCACGCCCGGCACTGTATCCCAGTACACATTGTAATCGGTTGTCGTCTCATCATATTCCCAGGAAATCGTATTGCGGACTTCTCCGTCAAAGCGATCGCCAGAGACCACCTCTACGTCCTGTGGCGGCACATCGGGATTGAACACCGGACCATCATCACCATCTCCACCACCGCAGGAGACCAGGAATCCTACAATGCCGAATGTCGCCATACCCGAGATAACCAAGCGTTTGAGTTTCAACATGACAGTTTCCTCCTGCGATTATTGTT
>JASJBU010000109.1 GCA_030066355.1 Gammaproteobacteria bacterium
GAAAACTGCCGCCGTAGGCATAGCCTGTGCTGCTTTCCAATTTGCCACCGACCATGACCATACGCGAGGAATCTATGCGCCTGGTGGTCAGCCAGTTAAGGTATCGTCCACTCCAGCAGGTCAAATCACCACTCGAGGGTGTACAGTTCGATTCCACGAAAGCCCCGGTCTTTGTGGTATCGACTGTGACGGGACTGTATGCAGCGGCGTTCACCGCAATGGTGGGATCATATATATAATTCTGGGTAGCCTCGAAGATCCCATAATAGTCCACACTGGGATTGAAGCCGCTGGTATACATGGGCGCTTTCATACTGCCGGAATTATCCAGCATGACCATGATCGAGGGCTTGATGGCAACGAGAAACAAGGGAACCTCGGCCAGATCCAAGTTTGCTGCCGATGCAGGCGTAATTGTAGAGAGCCCCAACAGACTGCCACCGAGCAGAGATGGAATTAATTGTCGTAGTTTCATGATATCAATACCTTCTTGCATAGGTGCTCTGCAACAGAACACGCGCCAAATCATTGCCGCCGGTACCATAGGCTGTAATCCGGTAAAAGTTCTTTCCCGAGCCGTCCAGCTGTTGACCGACATTAAGACTGTCACCGATGAATTCTGCGGCTTCGGCTATATACCTGGGGCTAGAACCCAGATCGGTCAAGCTGCCACTGTAGGCTTTACCGTTGGCATCCCACCAGGCCTTGTCTCTGCCAGGCTCGTTCCACCAGGCGATGGCATTGGTTGTGTCAGGATCCGGTGCATCCAATATCCATACATCACTGGTTCCATCGGCAGTAGGAATGGGTTCGGGTGAGAAATTCTGGATCATATCCTCGCCATCACGCAACGCTGCCTCACCAGCTTGAAAGGCACTCTCCTCATTTCTTGCATTACCCGCCATGCGCTCTTCCAAGGTCGTGCTGCGCATGGCGGAAAGCCCTATCAGGGTCATGACCAGGAGGATTATCAGGCTCACGATCAATACGGCACCCTGCTGAGTTCTTGGTCCAGAAGGATTCATAGTGTTCTGTTTCTTAGTGTCACGGTTGATGAAAAGGCCCGGCGTAACCTGTTGTCTGCCGGTAGGGCGTTCGCGGCGCCATCATAGGTTTCGCCATCGAAGATATAGGGTTGTGGGTCGTCGGTTGGTGTAAGATTGTCTTCCAGAGTCGTCAGCAGCAGACTGATATTCACACTGATCACATCATCCCAGTTCGAAACTGCATCGGCAGTAACGTATTGGTCGACCAGATCATCGGCATCAGTATCCTCACCATAGACAATCTGCATTTCTTCCACACCTTCGATCAGTTCCTGCAGATTGTTGCCTGTTCTTTGATAGAGTGCAGGCTGTCCAGAAGTACCGTTGCGGACATAGTAACTAACCGTATCAAAACGAAAGACTTCACCATCGAGGTAATCACGATCCAAATTAACTGAATGTTGAAGTGCCCCCGCACTGACACTATCAATCTCAAACACGGCCGCACCCACACAATCGGCGATCATCACGATATCGCCATCGTCAAAAGGAATGCCACTGTTGAGAACAACATCTGCCGTGCCACCTCCGTGTGTAACTACTTTGAATGATTGCCCTTGGGCACGACGAATCGTCAGGATATCACTGCCACCAATGGGTGAAGAGATGCTTGCATCGGGGGTTCTGTCCCACTCTGACGAACTGGTTGCCTCATAACCTTCGATGCCTGTAGCCAGGTCGCCGAGATAACTAGCGCTTGTACTGAGTGTATTTTGCAATACAACGGCCTCTGACCGGGTACCGCAACCGCCGTAGTCTGCCATCCTGATGTCCCGCTCAATGAACATCAATGCGAAACGTCCATTTTCCTGAAGCCTCGACAAGGCTTCCTGAACCCGGTAGCTTTGTTTGTTGCCGACGAATATTTGAATCATGCCGGCCATAAGCATCATGCCTACTGCGGATGCCACCAGTAGCTCGACCAGCGATAACCCGCGTTGGCGCCTTAAGGATTTATCCATGATCATAATTGACTAGTCATTGAGAAGAATCGATCGGCGCGACTGCCATCCGCTTGCAGATCGGTCCAGCCAATGGTTACCGTACAGATGTCTGATGCATCGCAAAGCACAGCCCCGTCACCTCCCGGCAGCAATACGGCCAGTTCGTTTTTCCATGCCAGTAGATCTTGCGCGGCGACCGAGTCACCGCTAGGTGTTGCAGTCAGATCTATGTTGTAATTGTTAGCCAAGTAGCTTGCCGTTGTAGCATTGTTGGCACGCATTCGGTCTAAGATCGAGGTAATCTGCGAGGCGGCCTGGGTCCGCATATAAGCGCTCTGATTACTTTTCAGACCTACCGCCTGCAGGCCAGCAATCCCCAGCAGACCAATCGCGAGCACAACGACCGACACCAGGATTTCCAGCAAGGAGAAACCTCTGTTTTTAACCATCGAATGTTTTATGGACATGATGTCGCTCCTTCGTCGATCCTGACTCGACCCACAGCGTTGATAACGAGATCTCTTCCAGTTTCAGTATCCTGGTCATCGGCACACAAACGGAAAGTACCATTTGCCAAACCACTGCTTCCCGTACTCAAACCAGACGGAAGATACGCAATCCAATCGGTGAAATTAACTGCCCGCAACGTATAGTTGTCACTCAATGCGTAAAAGATCTGGATCTCTGTATCTCCATCTCCGATTTCATAAGATCCGTCACCATCCATGTCGGAAAAGACCCGCCAACCATCTTCCCAATTGGCGCCGGTACGCGCCACGGTCACTTGCTGTCCAAGCTTTAACGCCTCACTTCGAGCCATATTCAGTGCAGTAACCATGTTGTTGGCTTCGCTCGCTACCCGGTTGCTTCTCAACATCTCAACAAAACTCGGTACTCCGGCAACCAACAGGATGGCTGCCACTAACAGCGTTACCATCAATTCGACAAGTGTGAAACCCGATTGCTTTTTCATGACTCTACCTTTTAGCATAATGAACGGAGAAGTCTGAGCCGAGATGATAAACTGCTTCAAATCACCGATAAACGGTAGTAAACCAGGATTTTTTTTCGTATGGCACGTTTCATTGTTGTAGGCGGAGGCCTCATCGGCATGCTGACCGCCCGTGAATTGATTGCAGATGGCCATCAAGTCATTTTGGTTGAAAAAGGTGACATGGCCAAGGAGTCAACATGGGCAGGGGGAGGGATTCTCTCACCTCTATACCCCTGGCGCTATCACGACAGCGTTACAAAATTGGCCAGCTGGAGCCAGTCAGAGTATGCAGACCTGTGCGACTCCCTGAAAACTTCCACAAATATCGATCCAGAGTTCAGTCCAAGCGGAATGTTATGCATCGCTACGGACGAGATTCAGACTGCCGCAAACTGGGCTGAGCGCCACGCTAAAAGCATCGACCTGGCAGGGCAGGATAAGGTCAGAATACTCGAACCCGCACTTGCCTGTTCACCTGACAAAGCCATATGGATGTCTGATATCGCCCATGTTCGAAACCCTCGGTTAGCCCGCGCCCTGGTGGAAGACATTATGCTAATGGGGGTATCACTGACCATCAATCAGCCCGTCGTAAGACTCTTAATCGACCATGACAAAGTTTCTGGTGCAGAAACACCCAATGGCGTTCTCGAGTCAGATGCCGTGGTGGTCTGTACCGGCGCATGGACTGGGCAATTATTCAATGATTTCACTTCTCCGCCCGCCATCCGGCCTGTCAAGGGTCAGATGCTCCTCTTCAAAACCAATCCCGGTACAATCAAAAGGATCGTCCTCGAGGACAATCGATATATCATCCCAAGGAAGGATGGCCGCGTTTTATTTGGCAGCACCTTGGAAGAAGTTGGTTTCGACAAACAAACGACAAGTGCCGCCCGAGAAGAACTTTACACTCTCGCAACAGCACGCTTCCCGGTATTGAAGCAATATTCGATTGAAAAACATTGGGCAGGATTGCGCCCCGGTGCACCGGCAGGCATCCCTTACATATCAGCACATCCATATCTATCGGGGCTCTATATCAACGCGGGGCATTTTCGTAATGGTGTCGTACTGGGTCCTGCTTCCGCCCGATTGTGTGCTGACTTGGTTCTGGGACGGAAACCCATACTACCTCCTGAGCCATATGCATGGCAGGCAGCAAGAGATGAATAGACCCATGATGTTCAAGCCAAACTCAGAGAACTCATGCAGTTAGCACGCAGAAACAAATCTATTCCGATAAAAAAATATGTCAATAGACTGGAGCCAAGAGTTCCCGATTGGCCAGTGTGTACACGAGGAGCTGATATAAAGCGCCTTTCATTTCTAGACCTGGATAAGGCTCCATGTTTATAATGCCGCCTCCCTCGCCAATGTAGCTCAGTCGGTAGAGCAACTGATTCGTAATCAGTAGGTCGGCGGTTCGATTCCGCCCATTGGCTCCAGTCTTTTGTACGCTCAGTTATCCCGTAGGATTTGATCGTCGTACTGAGTCTCGAAATACAGCTTGTGCTTGGCTTCCTCTTGGGCCAAACCGAGAAACAGATCTTTGACATCAGGGTCATCCACCTTGCTTGCCAGATCTGAGTAGAGTCGATAGGCTGCCTTCTCCCGCTTCATGGCAACGATCATGGCGTCCTGCAAACTGATATCACCGGCTGGTTCGACATCGACCAAATAGTCGGAGATCTTCAGGTCCTGGACCTGCTGTTCGGATGAGAGCAGTTTCTCACCCTTTTTCACTGACTTGAGTTTACCCTTATGGCGCATCTCCTCCTTGCTGAAGGAAAGCAGCATATCCTTCATCCAGGCACTGCTGGCACGTTCCGCTAGATCCTGGTAGAAATCGGCCGCGGCCTGTTCCCGCTCTATGGCGAAGTCGAGAATCTCGTCAACGCTATTCATTGATATCCCCCTCAGCGGTCAGGCGACCAGCTCTCCGGTAAGAAATTTATGAATGCCCCGGGCGGCGTGATGACCATCCTCGATGGCGCTGATGGCATCAGCCGTATTATTGGCGATGTCACCGCCCACGAACAACTTCTGCAATGCCGTCTGTTGGTAGTCACCCGGTACAAACTTGCCCCATTTGAATTCGATTTGGTCACGGTAATCACCGGGGATGAAATCCAAACTCCCCCCCTGCCCGATCGCCGAAATGATGCAATCGTAAGTCTCTTCATGCATGCGGTCCTCCTGCAAGACCGGACGCGGGCGCCCACCCTTTTCGTCGGCCACCATCTCCGCCTCACCCCAGACGATGGTCACCTGATCCGGGTTATCAGCATCTTTGATCTCTACAGGAATGGCCTGGGTCACGAATGTACAGCCTTCAGCCTGAGACTCATGAATCTCCTCAGGATCGGCAGGCATATCTGCGATGCGCCGACGATAGAGGACCGTTACATTCGCCCCCATGCGACGGGATACCCGTGCCGCGTCCATCGCCACATTACCGCCACCGATCACGGCTACATTTTTGCCCACACCTGGATTTTTATCGCTGGCTACATCGTCAAGCACCTGTAAGCCGGAAAGCACACGGGGGTGATCTTCGCCTTTGACCCGTAGACTGGATGGGACATTCAGGCCGATGGCCATGAACACGGCATCGTAATCATCTATCAGTTCGGCAAACTGCACCTCTCTACCAATACAGGTATTGAAGCGCACCTCCACACCCAGGGAGCGAATATACTCGATGTCTTTGTCCAGTTGATTATCCGGCAGACGATAAGAGGGCACACCGTAGCGCAACATGCCTCCCGCACGCGCCTGGGCCTCGAAGACCGTCACCCCATAACCCTGACGGCGCAGATAATAAGCCGCGCTCAAGCCACCCGGACCGGCACCGACGATGGCCACCTGCTTGCCGTTCTCCACTACTTCGTCGCCGAGGATTTCCCGGTAGCGTTCCCGCGGAACCCGATCCACGATGGCCCGCTTGAGCCAGCGGATCGCCAGGGGCTCACCCTGATGACCCACCGGACAGACCTCTTCACAGCGATGGGTACAGATACGCCCGCAGGTGGAGGAAAAGGGATTGGTCTCGTAGAGAATGCGCAGGCCCTTCTCATAGTCGCCTTCCCGTACTGTCTTTATGTAATCGGGTATCGACATATGTGCCGGACAGGTAGCAACACACAGCCCGCATTCAACACAGCGGTCCGCCTCGTCCTTGGCCTGCTCCTCGGTATAACCCTTCATCACCTCTTCAAAGGATTTCAGTCCCTCTTCAGGAGCCAGCATCTCCATCTTGACCCGCTCACCGCGCAGCAGGTGGTAGTCGTCATCCCGCCGGTAACCGTACTCTTCGCCGTTCCACGACATGTTGTCAGCACCAGCGATAAAGTTGAAATCGGTCGGATCCTCGGTAATCCAGGCGTAATGGTTGCTCATCCGCAGGGAACGGGTGGTGCAGATATCCACACACAGCGCACACCAGCAGCAGCGGCCGTAGTCGAATTTGGGCCGCAGACCGCTGTCACCGGGCTTAGGCTCCAAGCCTTCCACCTGCACCATGTCGATGGCGTGATTCTGGCAGATGGTCTCACAGGTGCCGCAACCGACGCACTCTTCCAGCACATTGACATGAAATCCTCGGTAGCGGGGTGCGCCGGGACGCTCCTGGATTGGATGTTTTTGGGTGTAGGGCTTCTCAAAAGCCCGCTGCCAAACATAAAAGGGTGAGATGAGATCTTTCAGGCTCATGTAATCACCTCTCGATTTCCGGTGGGTAGGTATGCAGGGAGACCATCAAACCGGCGATATCGGCGATGTTGGTACCCACCGCCAGTTTTTCCATGACCGCAATCGCATGGGTATAACTCGGCCCCCGCACGTGCACTCGACGCAGGTACTGGGAACCGTCAGTCACCAAATAGTAACCGTATTCCCCCCGGGTACATTCAGCCTTGACATAGGTTTCACCTGCGGGGACTTCCCAATGCAGCACATTGGGCATCTTAGCCTGGAAAGGTCCATCAGTCGGCATCTGCTCGAGGATTTGCCGCATCATGCGAATACCTTCCCGCATCTCCTGATGGCGCACTTTGGCACGTGCATAGGCATCGGATTCGGTCCCGGTAACTACATCGAAATCAAGCTGATCGTAGACCAGATAGGGCTCGTCCCGACGCAGATCCCGTGTAAAACCGGCGGCGCGGGCATTTGGCCCGACGATCCCGTAAGGGTCGACCATCTCTTTGCTGATGATACCAAGCCCCTTCGCCCGGGCCTTGAAGACCACGTTCTTGAACAACACCTTCTCGATTTCGTTAAGCAACCTTTCGACGCCATCCAAGACCGCCCTGGCGCGATCCTCGAAGCCTTCCGGCAAGCCAGCCCGCACGCCGCCCGGCACGATATACATGTGATAGACCCGGGCGCCCGTCATCTCCTCGAACAGATCCAACACGTAGTCTCGATGAGTAACTGTCCACTGATAGATGGTGGCTTGACCGAATGAAGCGCCGATCCCCCCCAGCCACATCAGATAGCTGGCCAGACGCATCAGCTCCAGGTTCAGGGTTCTCAGCCACTGGGCCCGTTGCGGCGATTCGATGCCCGCAAGCTCCTCGACAGCCGCCGCATAAAGATACTCATTGAAGGTCGGCTCGGGCACGGCTATGCGGCAGACGATGGGAAAATTTTGGATGAAGGTGCGACGCTCCATGAGCTTTTCAAAGCCCCGGTGCAGATAACCCACGTGGGTCTTGCAGTCGACCACCTCGTCGCCGTTAAGAACCAGTTCCAGAGCCATGTTGCCGGTAATACCCGGGTGCTGGGGTCCTTGCCAGATCTTGACATACTTGCCAGATTCCAGGTCGATGGGGGCGTTATGTTCTTGCGTACTCATGCGCTTACGTCGTTTGGCATAGATCAATCATTGTCGGTGTGTATGGGATACATGATCTGTTTCATGTGCTCTCGTGGATCGGTTGTGATGCGACCTTCCCGGTCGAAGAAGCGTTCCCGGCTGTAGGACACCGTATCGAATTCCCTGCGCATGGGCGGAATCTCATCCCAACCTTCCAGGCAAAAATCATCGTCCAGCCGCGGGCTGCCGGGAAAGCGGATACCGTACATTTCCCGCAGTTCCCTTTGATAGGTAGCGGCGTGCACCCACAGCTCATGGATAGACTCCATTTCAGTCTGTTCGCGATCTATATCCACATGCACGGCAATATTGTGATGAGCAGCATAGTTGTGCAGCATGTAGGTGAGAGTGAAAATACCACTCTCGATATAGTCGATGACGGTCATGAAAGCCAAATGGGTGTAGTTCTGCCCATCTCGCAGTTCACGAATGAATTGTACCGCATCTTCCTTGGGGATCTTCAGCAGCAGCAGGTCGGCCTTCTGTTCCTTGATCTCACTGATCTGATAGTGGTCCGACAGCTCTTCGATAATGGACTTCGGGTCGTTACTCATGATGCCTCGATAGACTCTGAATATTTAATACGGATTACCAGCTGTAATCCGGCATATCCCAATTCTTAATGATGCGTTTCTGATTGGCTTTATACCAATCAAGGTTTTCGATATACCGGTTATGACCGTCTGCGCGGCCCTCCTTGATCTTCTTCTTCAATTCCAACACACCGGCCAATAACACCTCTGGACGCGGCATACAGCCGGTGATATAGAGATCCACAGGGATATAGAGATCGAACTGATTCACTGTGTTGTAGCTATCCCAGTACATACCGCCATTCACCGGACAGATTCCCAGGGCGACCACAAACTTTGGCCCCTGCATCTGCTCGTAGGAGCGGATAATTCGTTTCAGGGTCTTCACCGAGGCATAGCCACCAATCATAAAAACCGAGGCCTGACGTGGTGTGGGACGGGGCTGAAACCCAAAGCGGTAGGCGTCATAGCGTGCGGTCATCAGGGGATTCAGCTCCACCGCGCCACAACCGGTACCGAAAGCAAGCATAAACAGAGAGTTAGCCCGAACCCAATTGACGAACTTCTCCACCACCTCGATCGGATAGGGTTGATAGGGCACGGGACGGGCATCTGAAAAGAG
Organism: Gammaproteobacteria bacterium; assembly: GCA_030066355.1. Taxonomy (GTDB): domain Bacteria; phylum Pseudomonadota; class Gammaproteobacteria; order Chromatiales; family Chromatiaceae; genus JASJBU01. The sequence goes on from JASJBU010000109.1 coordinate 9,019, forward strand.
GTCCCGTTCTTCCGGGGAAAGCCCGTCATTGGCCAAGGGCCCGAGGGATTGGTCTTTGGTTGTCATCAATTGGCTCCGATATAATCCTGGTTTTCCGTTAGACCCTCAACCGAGCAGAAAAATCTGCACAAAGGCGATCGATGCAATGCCGATCAGGGTCGGCACCCGCAGAAAGAATCGAATAGACTGATCGACCCGGAAACGTGGAAAGGAGGCGCCCACCACGACTGCCACCATATAAATGGCCCATGTCTTGATGATCATTTCGATCAAACCGGTGGCTCCGCCAAAGAATAGATCCATGAACAGGATCAGTTTGGCGCTGGCGAAGATGGCGCGGTTGGTCGCCATCAGGGCCAGAAAGGAGCTGTGATACTCGGTGGGCGGTCCGATGGGTATCTCATTTGGTGCGGTGAACACATCAAACGGTGGATAACCACTCATGCCGAGGAAGGCCAGCATGGCGGCAGCGACCGCCAGCGGATTGGTAAACAGGGTCCAATTGCTCACCCCGCCCTGCTGAGCAGCGACGATCTCGGTAATGGACAGGGTATCATACTGAATCACCACCGCGATGATGGCGAGTACGAAAGGCAGTTCGAAAGCGGTCATCTGTCCCAAGCCGCGAGCCACGCCGATGGCACTGAACGGATGGCCACTCTCGCCGGCGCCCAGGGCCATACCGAGTTGACCAAAGAAGATGAAGTACATCGCCAGCAACAGGTCACCGGCGAAATGAAAATTGGAAAACATCTCACTGCCGTAAATCACCGGCACGAAGGCCAGAGTACCGATTCCACCGGCGATGCGGAATACCGGTCCCATGTAGAACATGACACCATGACTCACGGCAGTGCGCTTACCCAGGTTCTTGATAATATCCAGAAAGGGTTGCCAATAAGGGATACCGATACGCCCCTGCACCCTGGCCATGGTGCGGGCAATGATGGCACCGAGCAGCAGTCCATAGACCGTTACCATGCCCAGGGTGATCAGAAAGTATCCGATTTTAACGGCCCAAAATTCCATTAACCCATGCCTCCGACCGCGATATAGATCATCACCACATAAAACAACACGTACAGGGCATAGGTCTGACCGTTACCCGTGTAAAGTACCCTGAGCGTCGAACCGATTGTGTGACTCCACTCGGAAACACCATCCCAGAAGGCAGTCGCCCGAGGTTTCAACAAAGGCCCGAGAGCCTTCTCATAGAAGGAAAAGAAGTTATATGCATAGTGGGTGGTCTCCGGCGTTTCCGGGCGCTCTGCCGCAAATACGATATTGAACTGCTTGACCTTCTGAATCTGCATGAAGCGGGAGAGAAACAACAGGATCAGCAGCGGCACCAGGAAAACCCCAGCGACTATATTGATGACCATAAAGCCATCCCAGTAACCTAATCGAGTCTTGAGCATGGTACCGTCCCAGATGAGGGCTTCGGGGAAGATGCCGGCGAACGACGAAGCGATGGGGTCGATCAACAACTTGGGCCAAATGGAAAATGCCATGATCGCCACTATCAACAGGATTTGTGGAAACAACAGCAACCAGGATGCTTCACGCAGATCCTTGTGCGCCTGTTTGCGCTGGCCAAGGAACACCGTATGGATGAGGCGGAACAGATACAGAAAGGCCACCGCGCTGGCGAAGAACGCGAGACCAGCCTGCCAATACCACCCCTTGTCAAAGAGGGCATTGAGCAGCAACCACTTGCCGCCGAAGCCGGTCAGCGGCGGTACGCCGGAAATAGCGATGATGCCGATCAACACAGAGATATAGGTCATGGGCAGATTCTTGATCAACCCCCCCATCTGGTACATCAGGCGGGTCCCTGTTTGGTAAACCAATCCAGCTACGGCCAGAAACAACAGACCCTTGAACAGTAGATGGTTGACAGTCAGATAGCCGGCAGCCACCCAGCCCAATTGACTGGATACGGCGATAGCCGTGACGATATAACCCACCTGCCCCATACTCGAATAGGCCAGAAGTTTCTTCACATCCTCCTGAAACAGCGCCATCAACGCGCCGACTAAAGCGCTGATCAATCCCAGCCAACTCACTACATACAAGACCTGGTTGATTGCTCCGACCCCATTCACCGCCAAATGCATCGCGGCCAGCAGCAGACCGAAGATCGCGGCCTTACCCACCACCGCGGAAAGCAGGGCAGAAAAATCATCTTCGGCCTCGCTGTAGGCCCCGGGTAGCCAGACATGCAGTCCAGCGGCGCCCGCTTTGACCAGGAAACCGAGGGTTAGCAGCATGAAGACCAGCGTAGCCGATTTCTCTACCTTGCTCAGATCCGCCAACAGGATCGAACCGGTCTCCCCGTAGGCAAAACCGAAACCGGCTAGAATCAGGAAGGCCGAGCCGAGCGAGAACATCAGGAAGGTCAGGATATGCTCACGTGCACCACGCCCCATGGAGATCAACAAGTAGGAACTGAGCGTCAGGACTTCCCAGGCGAAAAAGAACTCCAGCGTGCTGGACGCCTCCAATAGACTGGCCAGGGAAAACAGCAACATACCCAGCAACGGATAGAATCCTCTGCGGGCATCTGAGCGATGCAACACCGCAAAGGCAATCACACCTCCACCCAGTAGAAGAATCAGGCCAAACAACCAATGCAGACCCTCCAGCCCCATGACGACAGGGTATGCATAGACGGCGAAGGCGCCGAGTACTAACAGCGCCTTGAGGCGTCCGGGCATGCCGTCCAGGGCATAGAGAATGATGCCCATATAGATCGGCACCAGCACACGGGGGGCTTCCAGTCCAAGCCAGTCGGCAACCAGATGTCCGGTTGCCAGAAGAGACAAGGCAAACAGCCCGACCGGTATGAGCTTCACAGGCTCCACTGCAGGAGCTCGTGTTTCATCATCCTGAAGAGCGAAACCAAACCAGCGGTAGAGGTAAGCGGCTTCCAGCAAGGAACCGAGTAGCACGACAAACACCCAGAACGGCAGCTCACCCGCGGACAACTGCATGATCAGCTCCCACTTGCCCCAAAAACCTGGGAAAGGCGGGAAGCCGGCCAAGGCTGCAAGCAGTATACCCAAGATCACGAGCAGTATGGGTCTGTGTCTGAGGCCAACCCAGGCCTCGGTACGCGGACGGTCGACAACCCCCGCCAACCAGAAGAGACCGGCCTTGGCCAACAGATGATTGATGAATAATCCACCGATGACCAGAGTGACATATTCGCTCTTTCCCAGCATGTAAAGTACGGCGAGGGCCAGCGTCATCAAACCCATTTGAGCGACAGAAGAATAACCCAGCATGCGCCGTACATTACGCTGACGCAGACCGATGAAGTTTGAGGCCAGGAAGGTAGCGCCACCCACTGCTGCAACCACTGGCAGGAAATCTCCCAGTAAAGGCACAATCTTATAGAGAGCGAAGAAGGCTCCTGCAGAAACCCCGACTGAGATCATTGCGGCTACACCGGCCGGTACTGTTTCATAGACATCCAGACCCCAGCCATTGGCAGGATATGGCTTCAGCTCAATGATGACACCTACCAATAAAAGTACACCAGCGGCCAAACCGACTGGACCGGTGATACGATCCATGTGCAACAGCATGTCATCGATATTGAGAGTGCCGGTCAGATGGTAGAGCAGCATGGTCCCAAGCAGAAAGAAGGTGGAGGCCAGTGAAGTCGCGATGATGTACTTGAAGCCAGCGGCCAAGCTTGCCGGGCGCTTGTCCAAGGCCAACAGGCCATAGGTGGCCAGTGCTGTAATCTCAATGAAGATGAACAGATTGAACAGGTCGCGGGTCATGACCATACCGCTGATGCCCATGGTGAGAATCAGGTAGACCGACATGGAAGCTGCTCTGCTTTTGAAATAGTCAATCAGATACCAACTTCCGAGAATCGCGGAAAGATTGACTGCGCTTACAACGAACGCTTCGAACAAACCGAAGTACAGATTGATGGCAAACGGTGGCTGAATACCGGCGGTGATGACTTCCACTGCGGGTGCCCCATCGATCAAACGTAGCAACCACACGCTGGAGATCAAAAGCAAAAAGACCTGGGTCAACCAGAATAAACCCCGCGCAATACTCGCGCTGCTCCTGGCGATAAGCGGCAACAGAAAGCCGACACCCAGGGCGGCGATGATCAGATTGATGGGGGCAAGCAGTCCTTCTACCATTTCGACTCCGTGCAGTTCTCAATGGACAGGGATTTTTTCTTATCATGGATCTGTACCGCAAAGGCCAGCATCACCGCAGTGATCCCCAGGCCGATGACGATGGCGGTAAGCACCAGGGCGGAGGGTACCGGATCCACCACATCCTGCAGCGCAGTAAGTCGATCCACGGCATCGTTGATGATCGGCGCTGTACCACCCGACAGATACCCGATGGTCACCATAATCATGTGTACTCCGGTATCGATAAGCGAAAAGCCAATGATCATCCGAATGATGTTCTTTTGCGTGAGCATGCCCCACATGCCGATCAACAGCAGTGCCAAGCCTGTGCTCAGGGTAATCGTCGAAACGGGCAGATCCATGAGGTCTATTCCTGGTGATCTCTTTTGAAATGTTCCAACACCGCACTGAGTTCGGTGCCAACCTTCAATCCGATAAAGATGTAGATGAGCGGAATCGCCCCGGCGCTGAACAATTTCCCATAATCGCCCAGCGGTAGAAAACGGTTGTCCAGAAAACCTCCCGCTAATACCAATCCGAAGATACCCACGATCACGTAACCAAAACCGGACAGCGATTCAAGCAGGCTCAACAGGGTGTGACGCAGTTTGGCATAAGGTAATGCCAGGAACAGCAGCATAATACCGGAGGCAATCACCGCTCCCCCCTGGAATCCCCCCC
>JASJBU010000098.1 GCA_030066355.1 Gammaproteobacteria bacterium
CGTGCCGGTATGCATAAGAAATGAGACAGCGGCCTTACACAGCAGGTTGCTACTGGAACTGATAGTTTGAAAAACGCCACGAAGGACCTGCCAGGAACTCGGTGTTCGCCAGCACGACCGGCAGATTGTGATGTTCACTCCGTTTACCGGCTCTTGCACCATGTGCAATCAGGATCGCTGCAACCCCTCTATGTCCCTCCTTTTCAGCCCTGTCGAGTGCCGTTTGCCCCCGCTTGTCTTTGGCGTTCAAGTTGACGCCATGCTGGATTAACAATTCGGCGATGCTCTCATGTCCGGCGATTGCGGCCTTGTGCAGCGGGGTATGCCCCCGTCTGGATTTGGCATTGATGTTCGCGCCGGCTGTGAGCAGTGATTTGACCACATCCTCCCGACCATAGTAGGCCGCATCGTGCAAGGGGGTCCAGTCCAATTCGTCCAGCGCGGTCAGATCGGCACCGTTTTGAATCAACAGTTGAACGATACTTACATGGCCTTTTACTGCGGCACGATGTAACGGAGTTTCACCTTTTGCGCCAGCGTTGATGTCGGCACCACTGAAAATCAACTGTCGCGCGACTTCAACATGGCCTTCGTCGGCTGCCCTGTGTAAAGGCGTATGTCCCCGTTTGTTTTTGACATTGAGCTCAGCGCCGTGCTTGTGTAGTAGCTGGACAATCTTTGCATCGCCACTGTTGGCGGCAAAATGCAGAGGTGTGTGCCCATGCTTGTCCAAGACGCTGACATCGGCATTTTCAGCAATCAACAGTTTGGCAATATCATAGTGACCGTTTTGAATGGCCTTATGCAAAGGGGTTTGCCGGTAATGGGTTCTAGCATTGATATCTGCATCATTCTCTATCAGCAGACGGACGATTTTCAGGAAACCCTTACTGGCCGCATTGTGCAGAGGTGCCACGCCAGAATCGTTGCGCTGGTTCAAGTCACTCTGCCAAGAGATATGCCGCTCGACTTCAGTCAGATTCCCCATGAGGGCGGCATTGTGGAGGCTTTCCACGGGACGAGGGTCGCTACAGCCAGTGATTAGACTGGTGACAAGGGACAATAGCAGGAAACTCAACGGTAGATATCGGGTATTCATCTATTCACCTGCCTGGCATCAATTCCGCGTTCGCCCTCCTTCCAGTGAGACTTGTCTACATCTCTTCTATGAACATACAACCCAAATCGGTTAGGGTCCAGTTTCAACCCAACAAGAGTATTAGCCTATCTGCATATTATTATACTCAAATTCGCCGGTAATTTCGATCGACTCAATCAACTAAGTGCGGTTTTTTCGGCCGGTTCATCAATAAAAGATCTTGATAGAGAACCATACAATCATATGCTGGTTTTATATCTCGGAATCTCTGAGCTACCAGGGCGCGAAACTGTTCATGAATGACATGGGACGACCTATATTCTGATTCAGACCGGAGACACCTTGGGTCATATGGTGTGTGGCGGTCGTCATCGATCCCATCAGATGGGTCATGTTGGTCATCTGACCGTTCATGGTCTCTATGTTCTGGGTCATGGTCGCGAGATGTTCATCCACCAATTGCATGCTCAGTTTCATTTCGACCAGATTACTGAGCATCGGTTGAAGGGTCTCCACATTCCCCGACATCACCTCCATGATCTCACCCATACCCCGCACTCTGACCGTCAAGTCATCCAGATTGACCGAAATACTGTGCACACTACCCGTTAGTTCATCGAGGTTCAGGGTGACCTGTTGCATCTGCCCTGCCATGATGCTCATGTTGACACCCACGGAATCGGCAATGCGATGCACATCGTCCACCAGATTGTAGATCAAGTAGAAGCCATAGGCGGCAAGGATGAAAAAGGCTGTCATGGCCGGAAAAACAACAATTTGCCATGAGATCGATAAACCCTTGGGTTGATCATGCTTACTGATATGTTTGTCGTCCGCTACCACGGTGATACATAAATCCTAAAACGATGAAGCAGTCTTGCTCAGCCCCGAATACAGGATGCTGAGTTTTGGTTCATTTATAATTTTATGCCATTTCGCGGGGTTATGAGTGATTCGTCGATAAAAAACTGCTACCCCTAACGGTTTGTGTATCTCATGTTTGTTAATGAGATACACAAACGATAGCTAAATGATAACCGATCTTGTGTGTATACATAATCTCTATTTGGGCTATCAACAGTCATCTCCAGCTGGATTGTGAACTTGCAAACTGAGTGTGACAGGCGGACTCATGACATGGTCAGTAATCGAGAGTGTGCAATCTACTGAATAAGTTATAGGGGATTATCTGGATATCCATCAGTAGTCAGTCTGGGTGTGGATCGATGCCATGGATGAAAGAGAACCAGAACGTCCCACTGGAATATGTCGAATATTGTGGTTGGAAGTGATTGTCAGCATAATGGGAAAGCATCGGGCCGACCCATTATTTATTTTCCCGATTCAAGGCATACCTAAAAAAACAGTCATGGATGGGCGTGAAACCAAGCTGCACCCGGCTGACTGGCACAATATCGAGGCCGCTGAAGCACTAAAACGTCTCGACTCCAAGCTATCCGGCTTGACGGCTACGGATGCCCAACAGCGTTTGGCCGTACATGGTCCGAATATCATCCCTGAAAAACACCGCCGTCCGCTGATCATGATGCTGCTGCGGCAATTTACCGATTTCATGATTGTCGTGTTACTGGTAGCGGCTTTCATCTCCGGTCTGATTGGTGAGCCTCAGGACACCATTGTGATCCTGGTCATCGTACTGCTCAATGCAGTCATCGGTGCCGTACAGGAGTTTCGTGCAGAGCGTGCCGTCGAGGCGCTGCGCAAAATGGCAGCCCCGGAGACACAGGTGCTGCGTGACGAACAAGTGATCACCCTAGAGGCATCGCAACTGGTACCGGGAGACGTGGTTTTGCTCGAGACGGGCAATATCGTTCCAGCGGATCTGCGGCTGATTGATGTGGAGGAGATGCAAGCCGATGAGTCAGCTCTGACCGGTGAATCTCATCCTGCTGACAAGCAGCAGGAAACCATCACCGATACCGATGTGCCGGTGGGTGATCGGAGTAATCTCGCCTTTAAAAGCAGCCTGATTACCCGTGGGCGAGCCAGGGGAGTGGTGTTTGCAACCGGTCTTGACACCGAGATAGGAAGAATTGCCCAACTGTTGCGCGCTGAGGCCGGTGTCAAGACACCGCTGCAAGTACGCCTGATCCGTTTTGGTCGACACCTCACCTTGGCCATCTTGGCCATCTGCCTTGTGGTATTTACAGCAGGACTACTGCAAGGCCAACCCATCATGCTGATGTTACTGACTGCCGTGAGCCTGGCCGTTGCCGCGATACCGGAGGCGTTGCCCGCGGTGGTAACGGTCTCACTCGCCCTGGGAGCACGCAAACTCATCCGGCATTCCGCCCTGGTGCGCAATCTGCCTGCAGTAGAGACGCTCGGCTCGGTGACTTTCATCTGTTCCGATAAAACCGGCACTTTGACCCAGAATCGTATGACTGTTGAGTTGTTGTATGCCGCGGGCGAGCGAATTACAGCTTTGGGTGAAGTGGTAGTCAACGCGGCCAGGCAGGCATTGGGTGAGGCGTTGGCACTGAATAATGATGTGGCGGAGAAAGATGGAAAGCCGGCCGGTGAGCCCACAGAACTGGCCCTGTTTGAAGCTGCTAATCAGGCAGGTTTCGACAAGGCACTGCTGGAACAAGCCAAACCCAGGTTGGCGGCCATCCCTTTCGATAGCAAGCGAAAACAGATGACGACCCTGCATCAGTCAGCGGATGGAGTGGTCGCCTATGTCAAGGGCGCACCGGAGCGGGTGCTGGCACAGTGCACCAGTGTGCTGGGTCGTCAAGGTGCAAAATCGTTCACGACCGATGCTGTGTTGAGTGAGGCTGAGCAACTGGCCAACGAGGGTTATCGGGTACTGGCGTTGGCGGTGCGTGAGTTGCCTGAGGTGCCGCAACCACTCACGCCCGAAACTCTCGAAGTGGATTTGACCTTTCTGGGATTGGTTGCCTTGATTGACCCACCGCGCCCAGAGGTGCCGGATGCGGTGGAGGATTGTCTGACGGCCGGCATCGCTCCGGTTATGATCACCGGGGACCATCCAGGAACGGCCAGGGCTATCGCCAACCGCCTAGGGATTACGACGAATCGAAAAACGGTCCTGACAGGTGGCGAATTGGCGGAGTTGTCTGATGACGCCCTGGCCCGTGCCGTGGAAACGGTGCGCATCTATGCCCGAGTCAGCCCGGAACAGAAGTTACGTATCGTCAAGGCATTACAGATCAATGGTGAATTTATCGCCATGACCGGAGATGGGGTGAATGATGCCCCAGCGCTGAAACGCGCGAATATCGGTGTGGCAATGGGACAGAAGGGCACCGATGTCGCGCGGGAAGCGGCTGACATGGTGTTGTTGGATGATAATTTCGCCACTGTTGTCAGTGCGATAAAGGCCGGACGACGTATCTTCGATAATATCCGAAAATTCATCAAGGATACGATGAGCTCGAATTCAGGAGAGATCTGGACCCTGTTTCTCGCCCCCTTTCTGGGTTTGCCGATTCCATTGCTCCCCATCCACATACTCTGGATCAATCTGGTCACCGACGGACTGCCGGGGTTGGCCTTCAGCGCCGAGCCGGCCGAACCGGATGTCATGCAACGTAAACCCCGCCCGCCAGAAGAAAGTATCTTTGCACAGGGTATGTGGCAGCATATCCTCTGGGTGGGATTCTTCGTGGGTGGCATTTCGATTGCCTCACAGGCCTGGGCGATTTCACGGGGCGTAGAGTATTGGCAGACTGTGGTGTTTACGGTGCTCACGGTCTCACAATTATTCCACTCAATGGCGGTACGCAGCGAAAGGGCATCTTTGTTCCACATTGGTCTGTTGAGTAATCTACCGATGTTGGGGGCGGTATTTCTGACCTTTTCGTTACACATGGCGGTGGTCTATGTGCCAGCATTGAATCCCATTTTCCATACCCAACCCCTGCCGATCTTCGATCTTGTCGTCTGCTTGCTCTTATCCTCACTGGTCTTGTTTGCGGTTGAAATCGAAAAATGGCTGATGCGTCGAGGTATCCTCTATCAGAATCCTTGACGTATCCGAAGGCTGCTCATGTTAGAGTATTGACTCACGACCAAAAAGATGGGAAAGCGGGGATGAAAGTCCTGAGTCTGATCGCACAAAAGGGGGGGACGGGTAAAACCACGTTGAGTATTCATCTGGCGGTGCAGGCGAGTTTGCACGGGCAGAAGGTCCTGCTGGTGGATATCGATCCTCAGGCCAGCGCCACCGCCTGGTGGCGACGTCGGGTGGCGGATCAACCCGCCTTGATTCAGAGTCAGGGCGAGGCATTGTCGGAGATGTTGGCGTCAGCCTCACAACAGGGCTACGATCTGGTGGTGATCGACACCGCACCCCACAGCTCCCATGAATCCGTCCAGTGCGCCCAGGTATCCGATCAGATCCTGATTCCGAGCCGCCCGGCGATTCTCGACCTGGATGCGATCGGCACCTCCACGGAATTGGTGACCGATCTGGGGGTCAAGGCCGAGATCGTCTTGAATGGCTGTCCACCACCGACCCGCTACGGAGAACCGCAGATCGTCGCGGAGGCTCGCCAGGCATTGGGTGTCTATGGTGTGCCGGTGTGCGAGGTGGCGATCAGCCAGCGGGCGGCGTTCAGCCATGCCCTGATCGATGGCCGGGCAGTCACCGAGTTCGACCGCAAGGGTAAGGCCGCCCTGGAGCTGGATCGCCTGTGGAACCATTTGCAAGAGGAGTTGACCCTGTGAACCGACGTCCTAAACTGAATTTGACACCCGATCAGGCAGTTCCAAAGAAACAACCGGTAGGATTTGAGAAACACAAACCCAGAGGAGACGAAACCATGCAAGAAACCCAACAAACCAACGCGAACCCCCATGTTGCCGGCGCGACCGCCACTGAACCCCAAGTCGAGCTGTCTGAGGACAACGGCTGGGATGGTATGAAGCTGTTGAAAGTTGCACTGGTGGTTGCAGCGGCCGGTCTCTCGATCTACTTCCTGAAGCGGCGTTTTTACCCGTAATCCACTGGTCGATCACAAGGTCGGCGGGGAGTTTACTCTTGGCCTGCGGTTAACAGGTCAAAGATGGCCTGTTTCGCGCTTGCCCGGTCCTGTCTATTCGAAACCCAGACATGGGGTGGTTGATCGTAGGCCTCGTACCAATCCTCGACCTCAGGGCTATCCTTGGCGGCGGCTTGCAGCATGCGTAAGCGGTTGACCTGACTGGATTGATCCAGCAGCACCAACTGCTGGTTCAGCCGCGCCTTCCAGAGCTCGACCTCGCGATTGCTCAGACAGCCCGCATCCAGAGGGCTGATGCGACAGCGACTGTTCACCGGGTCGATGACCTGTTCCCGGAGTATCTGGTTTTTGGTGTCTTCCTTCTGAGCCTTGGAGATTATCATCTGGCACCTGGTGGGATTTTCTACCGGTGTACATTCTTGATCCAGGCGTAACGGCAGTTGGACACGGTAGGCAAAGACCGAAAGGTATTCGGCCTCATTGAATTGGCAGGTCTCATCAGGTCCCGGATCGGGGTGAGTGCAGTGCAGCGCCGCATCATGCAATCTCCTGAGTTCGGCCTGTACCTCATCCTGCATATCCGCGTAGTGGCCGAGTTCAGTCTGCTCGAGAGTTTGCGCCTTCGGGCAGCCGCTCAAGGTACAAAACTGCTCAGGGTGTTGGAGGATCTCCTCCAGTTCGTGATACAGGGTCACATAGTCTCCCCAGAAACCAGCGAGCTGGTCGAGTTCTGCGGTGGCGATGAACAGCTCCTTCTCCGGCCAGTTCTCTAATGCGCTGTAGGGCAGCAGGGATACCCGGTAGAATTTCGGTGCATCTTCCGCCTCGGCTGACAGGCTGTCGAGTTTGGCCAGAAAGTCTTCCTTAGCAGCGGGAATCTTGTCCCGGCTGCCGCCGGTTTGAAAGAAGCGCAAAGACATCTGCTCCGAGTTGAACTTGCTGAAGGCCGAAGCGGTAGCCTTGCCGCTGACATCCACCCCCCAGCCGGATCCGGAGAAGGAGGTTGAGGCCTTTTCGCTCTCCTGACGGGACTTGGTCTGGATAGAGATGACGCCGATGAGTTCAGCGCCGCCGTACAGGGCGGAGACGAAGGAGTCGCCGCAGACATTATTGAAGGCATTGAGATTCTTCTGCTTGGCCAGCTTGAGGGCCTGCGGCGTGAGTCGGATGGCACCGCGATGGGGCCTAAGCATTTGCCTGTCGTCTGTCTCATTCACGGGCGGCTTCCCAGCCATGGGTGCTGCGTACCAGACACCGTTGTCCACCGCGGCGCGCATTACGAAATTCGAGCTGTAGCCGCTGACCTTGGAATCCTTGGCGAAACTGGCCTTACCGCTGACCTTGTAGCCGATCGTCTTGACGGATACCGCAGCCGATAAGCCCATACTCTTCATCACCTCATAGCTGTCGGAGACTTCGGTGACAGACAGGCGTTTTGTCTGGCCTTTGTCGTGGTCAATGCTGAACTCGATGCAGACCGTGGGTTTGGCCACCCCCAGCTCCGTATCCCAGCCCCAGCCCAGATCGACACCGGAATCGGGATAATCCGCCGTACTGGGACTGGCATGCCGTCTGGCAACAGCTCGCAGGGCTGGATTGCCGGTTGCGTCCTCGGTGGTCGAGGCGGAGTTACCCCCCACGTCAGCCGTCGGCTGGCAGGCCGTGACTGTTAGATAGCAGACTGTGAGTGACAGGGTTTTGAGCCGGGACTGACGGAACCTGGTGACCATGGATGAAACTCCTGGGTTTTATTGTTGTGGCTAAGACTGAACAAGTAATCGGCTAGACATTCGTCGGATTGCTGCCGGGGTCGTCGGGCCCGATGATGCATTGCTTGGTCTGACAGCCGGCCAGGGTGGTCCATTTGTCAGGGGCGTAGGTGCCGCTGGGTGGTGCGCTCTCGCCAATGCCCGGAGTCCAGCCGGGTGGGTCGGGATTGGCGATACCGCAGTTTCTGGCAACCACTCCGACAAAGGTATTGCTGTTGGGCCCCCAGGTGCAATAGTGGCCGATCGGATACGCACGGTACTCTTGTTCGAGACAGGATTCGCTGATGGCAACCGGGTCGCAGTCTCCGTCGACATTGTAATCCGAGGGATAGTTCCGGTCAGGGATGCCCTGCCAACAATCGGCTCCCAGGCTCGAATCGATCGGTTGCAGACTGAAGGTCGGATTGTGTTTGCCCGGAGCGCCGGTGCGAAAGAATGCGTGGCTGCCGAGAGGGGAGGTATCGAGTTCCTTCGAACACATGTAGACCTGCGGCCCAGCATCCGCCATGTCCAGGGCAGTCTGGCGCGCTTCGTCCTCTGCCCTGCCTTGTTGACCCAGGAGATCCTCCTCACCGTCTAGTGGATCGCGCTGCACGATTGCTGCGACCTGGGACTGCTGGACCACATGGGTCAATTCATGAGCCAGCAGGCGTCGTCCGGACAAAGTCTCCGGCCGATACTCCTGACTGCCGAAGACGATATGTGAGCCGTGGGTATAGGCTCGTGCGCCGATATTCCGAGAACTGGCATTGGCAAGAGGATCGGTATGTACGCGTACCCGGCTGAAATCCTGCCCGAATCGGGGTTCGAAATAGTCCCTGAGCGTCGGGCTCAGCGGTCGACCCGCTGAGCGCAGCACATCGCTCACGAGTGGGGTCGCGGCGGAGGGGGCTATAGCCGGTGGATGCTCCTGTTTCTGTCGTTGCAGGGTCTGATGACCAATCGAATACCGGGGATACAGAATCGATCTGATTTTGTCATTCTGGGCAAAGTTCGCTCGACAAACGCTGCGGGATTTGCACGGTGCAGTGATCTGGTGACTCTGTGTGAGTCTGTGCATCATCGGGCTCCTATCCTTTGGTTGACCAACACTGATGATCTTTGTGTGTCTCGTCGTACACCATGAGGCCGCGGTTAGATTATCTTGCCGCCATGTTAAGATCCCCGACGGCTCGGATCGTAAACCTTGTAGACGAAGCATAGCCCATGCCTGCAGATGGCGAACAGAGACCATGGATTCCACAGGGGCATAGGGCCCGGTTGGAATCCATCTCTAACGATTGGATCAAACGCTCGGACAGGCTGGTGCTTGATCTGATCCGGCAATCCCGCCGGGGGGTAGCGACGCGACTAAGCCAGAAATCTTCTCATGCCGCCTCTTCTGAGAGTGAGGGAAAGTAGGTCTCGGTAATCGAACCATGCAGATACCCCAGGCATATCTGCAATTGGTCGATGAAGGCGTGGAGTACCCCATTGTCCATTTCGGCCATAGACGCCTCCTGCACCACCCGTTCGATATGCCGAATGATGGTCAATGGTTCGGTGTTGTTCGGCAGGCAGGACAGGTTATAGGCAATGTTCTCTATGCAAAAGGTAAACGAGCGTGGAAACTCCGTCCTGCGAAACAGAAAGGTCAATACGTCGATCCGGTTGATGCGCACCTGCATACTTTGCCGATACATCTGATAGGCGCCCAGGCTCTCCAACATGCTCATCCACAGCGTGTCCTGGTAAGGGGCGAGGTCGGTGGCATCCTCCGCGATGGGGTTTTCGGATTTGACGTTGATGATACGGGTGGTCATGTCCGCCCGTTCCAGCTTTCTGCCCATGTTGAGGAAGTGATAGGCGGTGTCGTGGTTCATGGTGCCTGCCAACAGACCGGTGAGCTGTTGCATACCTCGGATGATGCGGATCAGGTAGTTGTGGCGACCCTGACGGGCGTAACTGTTCTGCTTGGTTTCCACCACCTCTTGATGGAAGGCGTTGAGTTCCTCCCAGGCCTCCCGGGGCAGGATGTCGCGGATGGTGCGTGCATTCTCCCTGGCGAGGCCGAGTGTCGAGAGAATGGAGCCGGGATAGCCCTCATCCGAGATGAGAAAGTTCACCACCCGACGTTCGGTGGTCTCGTCGTGTTTTTCCGCAAAGGCCTGCTCACAGCCGAGGATACGGATCATCGGCTCCCAGCCCAGGGCGATACCCTTGGGTAAATCGAGCATCAGATTGGAATTGACGTTGATCAGGCGCGCCGTGTTCTCCGCCCGCTCCAGATAACGGCCAATCCAGTAAATGTTTTCAGCGACTCGAGAAAGCATGCTTCACAACTCCGTTAACTGTCGATGATCCAGGTATCCTTGCTGCCGCCCCCTTGGGAAGAATTGACCACCAGGGAGCCCTTGCGCAGCGCCACCCGGGTGAGTCCGCCAGTAGTGACTCGTGTGGTCTTCCCGCTCAGGATAAAGGGGCGCAGATCCACATGTCTGGGCTCCAGCAGGCCCCCGCGTGCCAGCGTCGGCACAGTAGAGATGCCCAGGGTTGGCTGGGCGATATAGTTGCGCGGATCGGCCTGCACCAGTTTCGCAAACTCCTCCCGTTCCGCTCGAGTCGAGGCCGGGCCCACCAGCATCCCGTAGCCCCCGGACTCGTTGGCGGGCTTCACCACCAATTCCTGCAGATGCTCCAGCACATAGTCCAATGAGTCCGCATCCATGCAGCGCCAGGTGGGTACGTTGGGAACCAACGGCTCCTGATCCAGATAGTAGCGGATGATCTCCGGTACATAGGAGTAGACCACCTTGTCATCCGCCACCCCGGCACCCGGGGCATTGGCCAGGGCGACCTTACCGGTCTTCCAGGCCCGCAGCAGGCCGGGCACGCCGAGTATGGAGTCCGGATGGAAGGCCTCCGGATCGATGAACAGGTCATCGATGCGCCGATAGATCACGTCCACCCGGCTGAGTCCTTCCACATTCTGCATGTAGACGCAGTCATCGTCCTGCACGATCAGGTCCCGCCCCTCCACCAGTTCGCAGCCCATCTGCTGGGCCAGATAGGCATGCTCGAAATAGGCGGAATTATAGATGCCCGGGGTCAGCACCACGATCTCCGGGTTGTCCCCGGGGCGGGGCGACAGCGAGGTCAGGGTATCCAGCAGGTCTCCAGGATAGGTATTGACCGGCAGGGGGCTGTAGGTTTCGAAGAGTTCCGGGAAGACCCGCTTGGTGACATGCCGGTTTTCCAACATGTAAGAGACTCCGGAAGGTACGCGCAGATTGTCCTCCAGGACATACACCTGGCCGTCGCTATGGCGCACCAGGTCCGAACCGCAGACATGCGCCCAGATTCCCAACGGCGGATCTATGCCCATGCATTGTTTGCGGAAGTTCACCGATTCGGCAAGCACCTCGGGGGGGAAGACCTTGTCCTTGACGATCCGTTGTGCATGGTAGAGGTCATCGATGAACAGGTTGAGGGCCTCGACCCGTTGCTTGAGTCCCAGCTCGATCTGGTCCCACTCCTTTTTCTGAATCATGCGTGGAATGATATCGAAGGGCCAGGCTCGGTCGATGGATCCCTCCTCTTCGGTATAGACGCGGAAGGTCACCCCCATCTGTTTGATCGCCAGGTCGGCGGCCTGCTGGCGTTGATCAAGCTCCTCCTTGTCGAGTTTCTTCAGGTAGCTGATGAGCTTGCGAGCATACGCCCTGGCATTCCCTTTTGAGGTGATCAATTCATCATAAAATTCGGATTTTTCGAATGATTCCGCGTGGATACTCATAATTCTTCTCCACTCACAGGTGTCCGTAGGTCCAGGGTCCAGGGGAAGTCCGGATTCAGGGGTTCCGCAGCGGCCTGGATGCACCCGCCGCTATGCCCATGCTGGGCGAAACGGGCCAGGCGCCGGGCTTCCGCTTCGTAGGCGTTGACCGGAAAGGTCTCGTGACTGCGTCCTCCGGGGTGGGCCACGTGATAGGTGCAGCCGCCCAGAGAGCGTTCGTTCCAGGTGTCCACCACATCGAATACCAGGGGTGTCTGAGCCGGGATGGTGGGATGCAGCCCCGAGGGTGGTTGCCAGGCCTTGTAACGCACCCCGGCGACGAATTCCCCTCGGGTGCCGGTGTTGCGCAGAGGCACCCGGCGACCGTTGCAGGCAATCACATGTCGACCCGGGGTCAGCCCTTCGGCCTTCACCTGCAGCCGTTCTACCGAGGAGTCCACGAAGCGGGCGGTGCCCTGGGTGGTGACTTCCTCACCCAGCACGTTCCAGGGTTCGATGGCGAAGCGCAGCTCTAGCTCGATATCGTTCACATTGAGGGTGCCGTAACGTGGGAAACGAAATTCGATAAAGGGGTCGAACCAGTGCTGGTCGAACGCATGGCCGGCCTGTCTGAGGTCCTCGATCACATCGGCCAGGTCCCGCTCCACATGGTGCGGGAGCATGAAGCGGTCGTGCAGCTCGGTGCCCCAGCGCACCGGCTCCCGCTCGTAGGAACGGTCCCAGAAACGGGCGATCAGGGAGCGCAACAAGAGCATCTGTACACTGCTCATCTGTGCATGCGGCGGCATCTCGAAGCCGCGGAACTCCACCAGTCCCAGACGGCCGTTGGGTCCATCCGGGGAATAGAGCTTGTCGATGCAGAACTCGGAGCGGTGGGTGTTGCCGGTCAGATCCACCAGCAGATGGCGGAGCACCCGGTCCACCACCCAGGGCATGGGGGTTTCATCCGGTGGCAGCTCCTTGAAGGCGATCCCCAGTTCATAGAGGGCATCGTCCCGGGCCTCGTCCACCCGGGGGGCCTGGGAGGTGGGGCCGATGAACAACCCGGAAAAGAGATAAGACAGGGCCGGGTGGTTCTGCCAATAGGTCAGCAGGCTGCGCAGCAGATGGGGACGGCGCAGGATCGGACTGTCGGCGGGGGAAGGTCCGCCAATGGTCACATGGTTGCCGCCGCCGGTGCCTGAATGGCGGCCGTCGAGCATGAATTTCTCAGTGCCCAGGCGTGCTTGCCGGGCCTCTTCATAGAGTACCGAGGTATTCTGCACCAGCTCCTGCCAGTCATGGGCGGGATGGATATTGACCTCGATGACTCCGGGGTCCGGCGTCACCATGAGACGTTGCAGACGGGGATCATGGGGCGGTTCATAACCCTCCATGACGATCGGCAGATTGGTCTCCACGGCCGCGGTCTCGATGGCATTGACCAGATCCAGGTAGTGTTCGAGTTCTTCCAATGGCGGCAGGAAGACATGTAAGTGGCCGTTGCGCGGTTCCAGGCAGAGGGTGGTGCGGATCAGCGGGGTCATCCCGGAAGCAGCCTTGCCTTGCCGGTCCACACTGCGATCATCGGCCGTCATCGGTGGCTCCGCCAGAGGTAAGGTTACCCCCCGGTGTACCATGCGCAGCCGATCGCGAATCTGTGGCAGCAGCCGGCGGGCGTCGAACGGATCCTTCGGCAGTATCTGCTGCCGCTGTTGTTCCGGTTCCCAGAGCAATGAGTCAAGCGGTAGGCGATAGCCCATCGGCGAATCCCCGGGGATCAGGAACAGCTTGCCGCGGCGAAACGTCCATGTGCTGGAGATCCAGCTCTCGCTGCCGTAGTCCCAGGCGATGGGCAGGGCAAAGCCGACCTCTGCATCCAATCCCTGCTCGAAGATGCGCCGAATCCGCTCGCGCTCGATGGGGTCTTTCAGCTTGTTGTCGGTGACGTCGACATTGCTCGGCAGGGTGCCTTCTTTCCAGAGATAGTAGGCGCCGTCTTCGAAGCCCGGTCTGATGTATCGGTTGTCCAGCGCCAATTGTTCCGCGATACATTCGATCAGCGCCCGGGCATGTTCGATCGAGTGTTGTTTGGACGAGTCCGGATGATCCAGCAGCTCCGGGTGCTGCCAAACCGGCTGGCCGTCCTTGCGCCAGGCGCAGGTCATGGCCCAGCGCGGCAATTGCTCGCCGGGATACCACTTGCCCTGGCCATAGTGGAGCAGGGCGTCGCTGCCGAAGGCCTGTTTGAGTTTGCGCAACAGCACCCCGGCCCGTTCGAGTTTGTGCTCGCCTAGGGCGGCGGTGTTCCACTGTGGGCTGTCCATGTCGTCGATGGAGACGAAAGTGGGTTCACCGCCCATGGTCAGGCGCACGTCACCTGCCAACAGGGTTTGATCCACCTGATCGCCCAGGGCCAGGATCGCTCGCCACTGATCCTCGGTGTAGGGTTTGGTGACCCGGGGGTCTTCATGAATGCGGCTGACCTTGTTTTCGAATTTGAAGGTCACCTCACATTTGTCGGTGGCCCCGCTGATGGGCGCGGCGCTGGTCGGGTCCGGCGTACAGGCCAGGGGGATGTGGCCCTCACCGGCGAACAGGCCGGAGGTGGGATCGAGTCCAATCCAGCCGGCACCGGGGATGAACACCTCCGCCCAGGCGTGCAGATCGGTGAAGTCGACCTCCGGACCGGAGGGGCCGTCCAGCGACTTCTGATCGGCGGTGAGCTGGATCAGATAACCGGAGACGAAGCGCGCGGCCAGACCCAGGTGGCGCAGGATCTGCACCAGCAACCAGCCGGAGTCCCGGCAGGAGCCGGTCTTGCAGTGCAGGGTTTTCTCACAGCTCTGGATCCCTGGCTCGAGGCGGATGGTGTAGCCGATCAGCTTCTCCAGATGCTGGTTGAGCTCCACCAGGAAATGGACGATGTGCGGTCCGGTGTAGGGTTCCGGCTCCTCACCGCTCTCGGCGGTCTCACGCTGGGCATCCGCCAGGGTCATGGCCTTACCGAGATCAGCCTGCTTGATCTTGTCCAGCAGTTGGTTGAGCAGCGGGCCGGACTCCTTGATCTCGAAATAGGGGGTGAGTTCCTTGGCCAGTTGGCTTTCGTACTGGAATGGGTAGTGGGCGGCGTCATCCTCCACGAAAAAGTCGAATGGATTGATAGTCACCAGGTCGACCACCAGGTTGACATCGACGATGAGCCGCTTGGTCTTCTCCGGAAACACATAACGGGCGATGAAATTGCCGAACGGATCCTGCTGCCAGTTGAGGAAATGGGTATCAGGCTCCACCTTCAGGGAAAAATGGTGCATAGGGGTGCGCGTATGCGGTGCAGGACGCAGGCGCACTGTGTGGGGTGAAAGACTCACCAATCGGTCATAGTGGTATTCGGTGCGGTGGTGGATGGCAACACGAACTGACATGGGGCGTGGTTGTCCTGTTTTGGTGCAAAAAGCGGTCTGTCATTACGCAAATCAACCGGTCAACGGTAGTTGAGCAGCTTTCGTGCCACCGGGCAATCTCTTTGCAGAGCATGACCAACCCATCACCTGACGTGGGAAAGAGACAGCCGGGGCAATGGATTTCCTGCGTTTTCACCTTCTTCGGCGAATGGTTTAAGATGAACCGTATCTCCAGCACTGAAGAGTTCGGAAAATGACCTATTGTGTGGGAATGTGCCTCAAGGACGGCCTGTTGTTCGCCTCGGACTCGAGAACGAACGCGGGCGTCGATTACGTCACCAGCTACTCCAAGATGCATCTCTTCACTCCGGCTGCGGATCGCCTTTTCGTGCTGCTCTCCGCCGGTAATCTCGCGACAACTCAAGAGATCATCAACCATATCCAACGGGACCTGGACTTTCCGGAGGGCCGGGAGAATCTGCTCTCCGCCCGCTATCTGTTCGAGGCGGCGGACTATCTGGGACGGGTCAGCCAGCAGGTTCAGCAACAGCACAGCCAGGCCCTGCAACAGGCCGGGGTCAGCGGTGAAGTGACCCTGATCCTGGGGGGGCAGATCCAGGGTCAGCCGCATGGTCTGTTGATGATCTACCCACAAGGCAACTATATCGAGGCGTCTGAGAACACCCCCTATCTGCAGATCGGCGAGACCAAGTACGGCAAGCCGATCCTCGATCGCATC
>JASJBU010000099.1 GCA_030066355.1 Gammaproteobacteria bacterium
TACCTCCTATTGTTGTTTCTGATCGCGTATATTGCGGATAGAGGCCACATCCCGGAGAGGTTCCTTCGCCACCCCCTGATCTATATCCTGTCGCTGGGAGTCTACGCAACCTCCTGGACATATTACGGTAGTGTCGGATTCGCGCAAAGTCAGGGGTATCTGTTTCTTACCATCTATCTGGGTGTCACTATCGCTTTCGCCCTGTCTCCTCTGCTGTTAGAGCCTATTCTGAGATTGACCAGAGAGTACCAATTATCCTCACTCGCTGATCTTTTCTCTTTTCGCTATCGCAGTCAGTCGGCGGGCATTCTCGTAACCCTTTTCATGCTGGTCGGCACCTTACCCTATATCGCCTTACAGATCCGTGCAGTAACCGAATCCCTGCAGGTTCTGAGTCAGGAAACCACCCCTCAGATCATGGCGCTGGGTTTCTGTATCACCTTGATCCTGTTTGCCATACTGTTCGGGGCAAGACACATCTCCCCAAGGGAAAAACACCGCGGACTGGTTGCCGCAATCGCCTTCGAATCACTGGTCAAACTCCTCGCCCTCGCGGCAATCGGTCTGTTTGCCCTGTTCGGCGTCTTTTCCGGACCCGAGGGACTGAACCGCTGGCTCACAGAACATCCCGAAGCCATCCACAATCTTTATCGCCCGCTCCGGGAAGGTCCCTGGGCCACCCTGTTATTGCTGGCTTTCGCGGCCGCCTTTCTCCTACCCCGTCAATTTCATATGCTGTTTGCGGAAAACCTTGAACCCCGGGCACTACGCACCGCGAGCTGGGGCTTCCCCTTGTTTCTGTTGCTTATGAACCTGCCGATCCCACTGGTCTTGTGGGCCGGCACCTCGCTTGAGTTATCTCTGAACGCAGATTATTACGCCCTTGGTATCACCCTAGATCAGGGAACTCATTGGCTTCCGGTCTTCGCATTCATCGGCGGATTGTCATCCGCCAGCGCGATGATGATCATTACTTCACTGGCGCTCTCCTCGATGGCGCTCAATCATCTTCTTTTACCCACCAGCTTTCCCGATCCGGACATCAACCTCTATCGTTGGCTCCTCTGGGGCAGGCGCCTGCTGATCACCGGTATTATCATGGCCGGTTACGGATTCTACATCCTGCTGGAGAAGAATCAGGGTTTGGTACAGTTGGGCTTAATCTCCTTCGTTGCAGTGGCGCAATTTCTACCCGGAATCGTCGGATTGCTTTACTGGCACCGTGCCAACCGCCTGGGATTTCTGCTGGGCCTGCTCGGAGGTATCAGCGTCTGGTCCGTCACCCTGCTGATGCCTGTGCTGGAGACCGCCGGATTCCTCCGCACCGAATTTGACCTCCCAGCCCTGCGCCTTGCTTCGGGTCTCGATCAATGGGAGTTCGCCACCTTCTGGTCCCTGACCCTGAATAGTCTGCTGTTTGTCGTCGGTTCCCTCTTCGGCCGACAGCGTCAAGAAGAAAAGGAGGCCGCACATGCCTGTTGCAGCGACTCTTTTGCCCCCCTCAGCGGATTGGTCAGCGCAGCCAGTACCCATCAGTTCACCCGGGCGTTAGCGCAGATCCTGGGCCCGGAGATCGCT
Organism: Gammaproteobacteria bacterium; assembly: GCA_030066355.1. Taxonomy (GTDB): domain Bacteria; phylum Pseudomonadota; class Gammaproteobacteria; order Chromatiales; family Chromatiaceae; genus JASJBU01. The sequence continues at coordinate 1,579 of JASJBU010000099.1, forward strand.
TCAAAAGAGGTGGAACAAGCGCTTAAGGATCTCGAGCTGAATGCCAATGAGAACCGCCCTACGGAACTCAGAAGGCTCAGGGAACGCATAGAACGCAACCTCTCTGGCCTGATCGGCCCACAACTCGCACACATGATGATCAATCGCCGGCTGCAATTGGATGCCAACACAAAAACCGCCTTGACCGTCTCCATGCGGTACATGGAAGAACAGCTCGAACATTCGAGATCCCATTTGCGGGGCCTCACCGCCGATCTGGACAGCCTGCGTCGCTATCACCGACAGATCCTGCTCGATCTCCCACTCGGGATTTGCACCATCGATCGGGAAAGCACGGTATCCCTGTGGAATCTTGCCATGGAAGTGATGACCGGAGTGGCCGCTGACGATGCGATTGGCGTACCAGTAAAACGCTTGCGCAAACCCTGGGGCAAGTTGTTGGCGGGCTTTGCCTCTGCCGAGGATGCACACATCCACCGCCTTCAAGTCCAGCACCATGATCAGCCACGCTGGTTCAATCTGCACAAGGCCACCATCCCGCTGCCCATACCCGCAGACTCACTCAGCACAGAGGCCCGTACGGGTCTGGTCATGATCCTCGAAGACCTCACTGACCTGGAAAGCCTGGAAGCCGAGCTGGCCCACAGTGAGCGGCTCGCCTCCATCGGCCGTCTTGCCGCGGGCGTGGCCCATGAGATCGGCAATCCGGTCACCGGAATCGCCTCACTGGCGCAAAACCTCCGCCAGGAAAGCGAACCTGAGATCATCGACGAAAGCGTGGAAGAGATCCTCAACCAAACCCGGCGCATCACGGCCATCGTCAGGACCCTCATGAACTTCAGCCGGCAGGGCCGCATCGGCACTGACGTCCAGGTATTCTCGCTGAAGGAGCTGGCGGACGAAGCCATCCGCCTGGTCGGCTTGACCCATCAGGGCAGGCAGGTCAGTTGTGAGAATATTTGTCCGGCAAACGTCCTGATCGAGGCCGATCGCCAGTCCCTCTCGCAGGTCTTGGTAAACCTCCTGACCAACGCCTGTGACGCCTCCTCATCCGGTGACCGGGTCGAGCTGCTCGCGAGCGAACAGGCAGAGATGGTGACGATTGAGATTCTGGATCAGGGACAGGGTATTGAAAATCACCAACTGGAATATATCTTCGAACCCTTCTACACCACCAAACCGCCGGGAGAAGGAACCGGTCTCGGATTGGCACTGGTCTATAAGATCGTCACCGAGCATGGCGGTACGATCGAAATCGATTCCGCGACCGGTGTTGGTACCCGCATCATTCTGAAACTCCCGAAAAAATCAAAACTCCAGCATGAACCAGATATTGATCATTGAAGACGAGAGTGTTATCCGCAACGCGGTACGTCGTCTCCTCGAGCGCCATGGTTATGATGTGGCTGCAGCGGCATCAGTCGAGGAAGCCCAGACAAAGTATGATCTGGACCGATACGACCTGATCATTGCGGATGTCAGACTACCAGGGGCCTCGGGTACAGAGGTTATTCAACTTGCCGCTCCCATTCCTGTGTTGATCATGACCAGTTATGCAAGCATCAGATCCGCCGTGGAGGCCATGAAACTGGGCGCCTTCGACTATATCGCCAAGCCATTCGAACACGATGAACTGCTGATGCTCGTCGAGCGGAGTCTCAAACAGAACCGGCAGCTCAGACAACAGAAAGCGCTCAAATCCGATGTCGCAAAAAGTTATCCCGTGACCGGCATGATTGGACGATGTCCAGCGATGCTCAAGGTCACTGAGCGCATCGATAAGGTCGCACCCACCGATGCCACCGTGTTGATCCTTGGCGAATCCGGCACCGGCAAGGAGCTGGTGGCCCGCGCCTTACACGAGAAGAGTCATCGGAATCAGGCACCCTTTATCGCGTTCAATTGTGCCGCGGTTCCGGAGCACATGATCGAAGCGGAGCTGTTTGGTCAGGGCCAGGGGGAAACCCAAGCTGGTCTGCTGAAGATGGCCGAAGGCGGTACCCTGTTCCTGGATGAGATCGGCGAGCTGCCGCTCCCCGCCCAGGCCCGTCTTCTGCGGATTCTCCAAACCAGGGATTATGACGACCTCACCCACTCCGATCAAAAGACCCCGGAGATCCGGGTGATCGCCGCCACCCACCGGGATATACGCCAGTTGGTGCAGAATCAAACCTTTCGCAGTGACCTGTATTTTCGCCTGAGGGTCGTGGAAATGAACCTCCCTCCACTCAGAGAGAGAGGCAGTGATATCCAGGAACTCGCACACTTCCTGCTGGAAAGATCATCCAAACAGCTGAACAGACCCGCACTCAACTTCAGCAGAAGCGCCAAAGATGCCATCCGGCATTACCGGTGGCCTGGCAATATCCGTGAATTATCCAATACCATCGAGAGAGCGGTCATTCTGTGTGAAGGTGATACGATCACACCCGAGTTGCTGGCCATTGACCACCAAGTGGCGACCAGTCATATCAAATCGGGTGGAGCACCGGACAGCCTGTCCCTGGAAGAGTATTTCCGTCAGTTCGTGATCGAGAATCAAGACCTCATGACGGAGACCGAGATGGCCAGGAAACTGGGTATCAGTCGCAAAGCCCTTTGGGAAAGACGACAGCGATTCGGTATCCCCAGGGCAAAGCGTAAGTCGTGATCCGCCCAAACACAGATGCCTATCTGTATTTGGGCGATTTCTCAACGGTATGAGGTACGGGAAGCACCTCCTTAAGTACCGGACCTAGTGATATCTGCCAGCTACTTGGCTTTCTGCTCACCCACGTCGCCTACGGTCGGGATTGGCTCGGGGGAATCCTGTGCGGTAGAACTCTTGTTGCCGATGTCAGTCGGATTCTCGACCTGCGTAGCATTTTGGATACCATCACCGGCGATTTCCGGTTGGCCACCGCGATCTTCCGGCTGACCGAACATCTCTTGTTCCATCGGAGGATTCTCATTCTGTTGAGGCGCGACAGCCTCCGCTGCACCCGGGCCATTGCCATTCGCGGCAAGCGTCAACGAGGAACCGATCAACATACACAGAGCAACTGCTGAAGTAAAAAGTTTCATTTTCATCTCCTTCAAAGTTTGTATATTCAACCCGGTAAGCTGTCGACACGGGGTGTCGTATCCGACCCTCAATCAACAGCGGCTCCAGGCCACGTCAAGGTCATGAGGTGTGCCGCGTGTCTTTCGATGGGTGCGGGCTGCTCATTTCCTATGTGAAATATTCTATGCAGTCGGTATTTCCCCTATATTTCTCCCAAAAAACAAACTGTATCTGCCTGTTTCATCTCAGGACTCAAATGAAATCAATGAAATATCTGTTTTTTGTGATGCAGATACTTGCATCGTCGATGCGACTTGTGCCGGGCGATAGACAGTATTTCATCAGGCATGTAAGCGGATTGACTACTCGATCACCGGACTGCCGGACTCGGTGATCTGTTTTAGCTGCTCCACCAATCGGCTCCAGTCGGCGGTGCGATTGTAGCCGATGATATCGATGCGCGGGACTCCGCTACCCTCCACCAGATAGTAACCCTGCTTGGCCTCTCCGGCGCCGACCATCTCACAGGTTTCGTTATCTAATCGGCAACCGATGCCAATGCGTTTGTAGCGGAATTCCTCGAACATCCCCAGAAACGAACGGGCCAGGGAACCTGACAGGCCGGCGCCACCCAGGTTGGAGATGTTATCCACCGCCCGTTGACTGATACGGCGTCGTGATTCATCACCTTCAGGGGTGTAGAAGCGCGCATCGAAAGCCACCGGTTGCCAGGCCTCGAGTCTCAGGTCTCTGACATAACCGTTCAAGCGGCCGGTGATCCTGCCGAACGAAAAGGTCTCGGTGAGGGTCTGCAGATCGAGTGAGCGCAATTCGATATCGGCCTGCAGTTGCGGATAGACCCCGAACAGGTCCTGCAGCCGCAACTGACGGATCAGGATGTCACCATCGAACATCCGCACCAACAAGACACCGTCGATGTTGAACTGGCCCTGACGATATGTCAGACCGGGAATCATCCCGGACAGTTTACCGGAGAGCGGCTGCCAATCCAGGGCCTGACTCAGAGCGCTCATGGACATGGGTTCGATGATGCCATCGAACAGGATCTGTTGCTCCGGCTCGCCCAGATCCTGAATATCCAACCGATCCACGACCAGGGCCCCATCGATAATCGGTACCCGCAGTTGACGGATCAGTCTGAGTTCGCGATCCCGGGCCGCAAACTCGAGTCTGCCGGCCCCCAGGCCGATCCGCTCCAACAGATGACCGGACTGCCAGCTGAGCCAGGAAGATCGGGATGCCCCACCCTGGTTCCAATGCAGGCGACCACGCACACCATACAGACCCATGCGTCGGATCGTACCGGCGCTAGCCGCATCATCCAGGTGGAAATCTTCGAGTGACAGGTCGACGGCCAGCATCTCGCCATCCATCTGCAACGTCAACCGCGCATTCCCCTCCAGTTCATAACTCCCCAACGGGGTGCCGACCAAAACCGGCTGCAGCAACTCCCGATAGAGTTCACCCGTCTGCACGGGGTCGCTCTTCAGGGATAGCCATTGCACCGGTTGTGCTTTACCAAGATCCAAAACCGCACTGACGATGAGGGACAATATGCCCTCGAGCTTGAACGAGGCATCTTCCAGCCGAATCTCTTGCAATGCCTCATCCAGGGAAAATTCAGCCTGCAGATCCAGTGGATGATTCTGTGGATTCAGATAAAAAGCTGGCGTCAGCAGTTCACCCTGCTCCAGTGACAACTGACTTTGGATCCGCCACTGTGCAGATGCGTGTTCCAGTCGCCCGCGCATGCTTCCTGCCAGACCTTCAGCGGCATACTCACCCAACTCATCGGCCAAGGTGAGTTGCGCGATCTCCATTTGCCAATCCGCCTGAAGCAGTCTTGCCTGACGACCGGAAAAGCGGGCCTGCAGCTGGAGCTTTCCCTCGTAGCTCCAACCCTCCAATGGCTCGAGGTCCAATGGGATGAGTGTCGGTAGGGTCTGCAGATTCAGCCCTTGGCCCCGGGTCGCGACCTCCCAACGACTCGCCTGATGATGGAGATCGACTGCCACCCGTCCTCCCGCGAGGGCGAGATCCTGCAGGGTCCCCACCAGAACACCGCTTGCCCGGTGATAGGTAAAACTCAGTTGGACGGCCGGATCATCCAGCATTTTCCAGGGAAGATGGACTCGCCCTTGGTGACAACTGATCTGAAGGTCGGTAACGGAACCCTGGCGACAGTCGAGCCTGATCCCTTCGATGACCTGTCTGGGTTCGCGCCATTCGAGCCGACCGATCTCCAAACGATAAGCCGCGTTCTCAGGAGATGGCCAATCCAACGTGAAGCGCAGTTGTTCGGCCCGCCAGCCTTCCGCCTCCAGTTGCTGGAGGGTAAAACCGACCTGGTCTAAGGCATTGACGCCGGGCAGCAACCAGCCGAGCGCCGACGCGGCGAGCAGCGCAGCCGCGAGGGTCCGGGCCCTATTCCGCAGGAAACACATCGGTGGAGAGGTAGCGGTCTCCACGGTCACAGATGATGGCCACGATCACCGCATCTTGTACCAGCTGCGAGAGCTTCAATGCCGCAGCCACCGCACCCCCGGAGGAGATACCGGCGAAGATCCCCTCTCTGGCGGCCAGTTCCCGGGTCGTCGCTTCCGCGTCCTGCTGGGAGACATCGATGATCCGATCCACTCGGCTGGCATCGTAGATCTTCGGCAGATATTCCTCTGGCCAGCGGCGGATACCCGGGATGCTGGAACCCTCCATGGGCTGCACACCGACGATCTCTATCGCCGGATTGTGTGATTTGAGATACTGGGAGGTACCCATGATAGTGCCGGTGGTACCCATGGCACTGACAAAGTGGGTGATCTCCCCGTTGGTGTCCCGCCAGATCTCCGGCCCCGTGCCCTCGATATGCGCCTGGGGGTTGTCCTGGTTGGAGAACTGATCGAGGATCAGTCCGTCGCCCGCTACCTGCAGCTCGCGCGCCTTGTCGATGGCCGCTTCCATGCTGCCCTCTTTGGGCGTCAGGATGAGTTCGGCCCCATAGGCCCGCATCACTGCGCGGCGCTCCAGGCTCATGTTCTCCGGCATCACCAGGATCATGCGATAACCGCGGATCGCCGCCGCCATGGCCAGGGCGATGCCGGTATTGCCGCTAGTCGCCTCGATCAGGCTGTCACCGGGTTTGATGTCCCCCCGCGCCTCGGCATGACGGATCATACTCAGAGCCGGACGATCCTTCACCGAACCTGCCGGATTGTTGCCCTCCAACTTCACCAGAAGGGTGTTCGAGGTCTCCTTCGACAGGCGTTGCAGACGCACCAGGGGCGTCTCGCCGATATAGTCTTCGATGGTCTTGTAGTGCATGAGACGATCCTATCCTCAATGATGCTGAATGGCCGCCACCGATGGCTATTCTCATCGGGTTTCAGGCCCTGCTGTCTATTTATATCAGATTAACCATACTGACACAGGGATCACACAACAAATAGGTCCACCACCAAGGACTGGGCCTTGATATTCCTCGAGGCCGATGCCCCGGATCGCATTAGTTGTCAGGAAAAGTCACTCTGTGCCATGTTGTCCCCTCAGGCCAGGATTCATTGCAGTTTCACTTGGATAGAGAGGATATAATCCCGCCATCGTTTGCCAGCAGTCGATTACCGATGAAACTCATAGAAGTCATTGCCGATATCAGCAGTACGAAAACGGTGACCTCGATCGCCGAGAAATACAAGGTGCGGGATTTTCGCCTGGGTGCGCAGACCGAAGACGGCAGGCGCGCCATGCGTATGTTGGTGAAAGACGACAAGGTGCAATCGGTGCTGGACACCTTGCAGAATGTGTTGGGCGCGCAACCCTCCGCGCGGATTATCGTCCTGCCGGTCGAGGCCGCCCTGCCCAAACCCGACGCCGATGAGACGCAACAGGGCGATAGCGCAGTGGCGGCCCGAGAGGCCATGTACGACGCGGTGGACAAGAACACCCGCTTGGACTTCAACTTCATCCTATTGGTGATCCTCTCCACCGTTGTTGCGGCGATCGGTCTGGTCAAGAACAATGTCGCGGTGGTGATCGGCGCCATGGTGATCGCCCCACTGCTGGGTCCGAATCTGGCCCTCGGCCTGGGTACTGCGTTGGGCGATCTGCCGATGATGCGCAAGTCGATCAAGACGCTCATCGCAGGCATCGCCCTGGCCATATCCCTCTCCTGGTTGATCGGCCTGTTCTGGCCTTTCGGCCTGAGCAGTCCGGAATTGATGGCGCGCACCGATGTGGGTATGGACTCCCTGGCCCTGGCCCTGGCCTCGGGCGCCGCCGCCGCTCTCTCCCTGACCACCGGACTGCCCAGCGTACTGGTCGGCGTGATGGTGGCAGTCGCCCTGCTGCCCCCCGCCGCCACGATCGGCCTGACCCTCGGACATGCCCGTTTCGATCTGGCCAGCGGCGCCAGTCTCCTGCTGGCGGCCAATATCGTCTGTCTGAACCTCGCCGCCAAATTGGTGTTTCTGGTCAAGGGGATTCGCCCGCGAGGCTGGAGCGAACGCAAGTTGGCGCAACGGGCCATGCGCAACTATCTAATCATCTGGTTGGTCACCCTGATCCTGTTGATTCTCGCCATCTATGGGCGCTCGACCCTGATGGGCTGAACAGAGATGGGATTTTCCATCCTTGTCTAGATGCTCTACTCTTGGTACTACCCGGGTTGCTGGAAAGGTCGTGAGAGCGGATGATCCTTGACAACTTCATCTTTCAATTGGCTGCCATCGTGGTCGGTGCGGGTCTGCTCGCCACGCTTTTTCTGTTCGCCCGGCAACCGATCATTCTGGCCTATATCGCGGTCGGTGTCCTGATCGGGCCAAATGGGCTGGCGCTCATGGAGCGGGCGGACCATATCGAACAGATTGCCCATCTCGGCGTCGTACTGCTGCTGTTTCTGGTCGGCCTGAACCTGCAACCCAAAAAGCTCATCCAACTGTTCGGCAAGACCTCCATGCTCACCCTGGGCACCTCTTCGACCTTCGGCGTGATCTCCTTCCTCTTCGCACAACTCGCCGGTTACAACCTGGCGGACAGCCTGATCATCGGCGCCGCCATGATGTTCTCCAGCACCGTGGTCGCCCTCAAATTGATCCCTACGACGACGCTGCACCACAAGCACACCGGTGAGGTGATGACCAGCGTGTTATTACTGCAGGACATCCTGGCGATCATCGTATTGCTGCTGATCACCGGCGAAACCGCCGAGCGTATGCTGCCGGCGTTCGTGGTGCTGGTCCTGAAATTGAGCCTGTTGGGCATTCTGGCCTTTGCCGCGGTGCGCTTTCTGATCATTCCCTTGCTGAGGAAGTTCGGTGCCATCCAGGAATATATCTTTCTCATCACCCTTGCCTGGTGTCTGCTGGTGACCGAAGCGGCCCACGAGCTTGGACTTTCCTACGAGATGGGCGCGTTCATCGGTGGGGTTTCGGTCGCCTCCAGCAGCGTCGCCCTGGTAATCGCCGAGCATCTCAAGCCGCTGCGGGAGTTTTTCCTGATTCTGTTCTTTTTCTCCATCGGTGCCAAACTGGAGATCCCGATCCCGGGGGATATCCTGTTTTCCAGCCTGCTGCTCGGGGTACTGCTGGTGCTGCTCAAGGCCTACATCTTTCGACGTGCTTTCATCGAAACTAAAGAATCGCAAAAGCTCTCGACAGAGCTGGGGATTCGTCTTGGACAGGCCAGTGAATTCTCCATCCTGATCGCCTTCACCGGACTCTCCGCCGGTGCCTTGTCGGCGAACGGTGCGATGTTCATCCAAATAACCACCTTGGTGACCTTCGTGATCTCCACCTATTGGGTGGTATTGAAGTACCCGACGCCGGTCTCCATCGGACCGAAACTCCGACAAGATTGAATCCGAATTCAGCGCTTGCGCAACAGGGACTTCATCTCCCTCACTGCCTGCTCGAGTCCGCTGAACAGGGCCCGACAGATGATGGCATGACCGATATTCAACTCCCTGATCCCCGCTATACCGACGATGGCCTGGGTGTTGTGGTAATCGAGGCCGTGGCCTGCATTGACCTGCAGGCCGAGCTGGTTGCCGTACTCGACGGCCTTCACGATACGTTCGAATTCAGCATTTCTGCTGCGTTCGTTGTGCGCATCCGCATAGTGCCCGGTATGGATCTCTACCACAGGCGCGCCCACCGCCAGCGCCGCATCCAGCTGTTTGATATCGGCATCGATGAACAGTGAGACCCGGATACCCGAATCCGTCAGCTCGCTGCAATAGTCCCGCATAGCGTCTTGATTGCTCGCTACATCCAGTCCACCCTCGGTGGTCAGCTCCTCGCGTTTTTCCGGCACTAGGCAACAATCATGGGGCCGAAATCGACTGGCGATGGCCGCCATCTCGGCAGTCGCCGCCATCTCCAGATTCATCCGCACCTGCAGGATGTCGGTCAACATCTCCACATCCCGGTCCTGGATGTGCCGGCGATCCTCGCGCAGATGCAGCGTAATGGCATCAGCCCCCGCGTCCTGGGCGATCAGTGCGGCCTGAATGGTCTCGGGATAGGGGGTGCCCCGCGCTTGGCGCAGAGTCGCCACATGATCGATGTTCACCCCCAACAATAAATCGTTTTCTGGCATGACGCTTACCTGATTTCTCTCCTGATGACCCTGTGATCAGCCAGTTTGGCACATCTATCTCGGATTAGGAAAATGCACCATCAAACAACCTCCCTTATTCTGGCTGGACGAACCCCCGAAACAACTCTCGGCTCTTCAACGGCTTGTCCCCCAGATAGAAGGCCAGGATGCGGCGCATCAGAGCCTTTGCCTCGAGCCGTGTCGTCCGATCCATGGCCAAACCGTGCTGTAGACAGAGCAGTGTCCTGCCATGGACATCAACACTCACTGCCGAGTCGTGTTGCGGCGATTCCAACGGTCCCTGTTCGATGACATATGCATAGAGTTTGTCCGCCACCACCGGAGTGTGGGTCTCGCACTCGCGATCCAGTAAAAGTGCATAACCGAGTTCCCTTAACAGCTTGACCTCGAAGTCACGCAGGCACTCATCGATCGAGGCGCCATTGGCCAGCGCGCTGAGTACTGTGACATAGTGGGCAAACAGTTGCTGATGGGGATCGTTGCGCTGCAACAGCCGCATCAACAGTTCGTTCAGGTAGAAACCACAATAGAGCCGTTTGCCGTTCAGCGAAAAGACCTGCCCCTCCGGCTCCACCTGACCCAGGGTCTTGATCTCTCCCTTGCCGGAGAAACTGACTTGTAGAGGAGTAAAGGGCTGCAGCAAGGCGGCCCTCGGTGCACGCCCCGATTTGGCGCCCCGGGCAATGGCCGGCATGCGCCCCTCGTCGAGGGTGAAGAGTTCGAGCAGCAGGCTGCTGTTGCGGTAGTCCCGCCGGTGGATCACCAAGCAGGGCTGTAGCGGCTTACCGGACATGCGGAAAGCGTCAAACTGGATCGATGAGGAGGCTAGTCACCATAACCGAGCCGCACCAACGCCGCCTCGTCACTGGACCAGCTCTTCTTCACCTTGACCCAGACATTCAGGTGGACCTTGCAGTCGAAAAAGGCCTGCATGGCCTTGCGCGCCAAGGTGGCCGCCTGTTTCAAGGCATTCCCGTCCCTGCCGATCAGGATGGCTTTCTGGCCGGGCTTCTCCACCCAGATCACCGCGCCGATACGATACAGGCCGTTCGACTCCTCGAAGCGCTCGATCTCCACCGACACCGCATAGGGCAGTTCCTTGGCGTAGCGGCGGGTCAACTGCTCACGCAGCATCTCCGCGGCGAAAAACTTCTCCGGCCGGTCGGTCAGCTGATCGTCCGGATAGAAATTATCGCCCACCGGGAGTGCCTTGATGACCAGAGTTTCCAGGGTATCGATGTTGTTACCTTTGTTAGCCGAGAGCGGCACCACTTCGGTGAACTCGAACCGTCCGGCCATCTCCGCCAGAAAGGGCAGCAACTGCTCCTTCTGCTTGACCTGATCCACCTTGTTCACGGCCAGGATGACCGGCAGTTCACGGCCCTGCAGCAGACCCAAGACTTTCTCGTCCTCACGCGTCCAGCGCAAAGCCTCGACCACGAAGATGAGCACGTCCACATCTGCCAACGCGGTCTTCGCGGTGCGGTTCAGATAACGGTTCATCGCATGGTCGGCCCGCTCATGGATACCGGGGGTGTCCACATAGATCACCTGTCCCTTGTCCAGGGTCTTGATACCAAGGATGCTGTGCCGGGTGGTCTGGGCCTTGTGTGAGGTGATGGCGAGTTTGACCCCGATGATGCGATTCAACAAGGTCGATTTTCCGACGTTTGGCCGGCCTACGATGGCGCTGTAGCCGCAGTGATGGGTCTCCTCAGCCATGAGTGAGTCCCTGCAACATCGTCTGCGCAGCCGCCTGTTCGGCACGCCGCCGGCTTGAACCGGTGCCCGCTGATTCCATACCCAGCTCATCGATACTGCAGAGCACCTTGAACTGCTGCTCATGCGGTGAGCCGCTGACCTCGACGATCTCATAGCTGGGCAGGGCCACCTTACGGGACTGCAAGAGTTCCTGCAGGCGGGTCTTAGGGTCTTTTTGCGGTGTTTTCAGATCAATTTCAGCAAGCCGGGGAGCGTATATTTCGAGGATGACTTGGCGCGCCGCCTCATACCCGTTGTCGAGATAGATCGCCGCGAGGATCGCTTCCACACCATCCGCGAGGATCGAGGCCCGAGCCATCCCGCCGCTGCGCAGTTCACCGGGCCCCAGATTCAGATAGTCACCCAACGCCAACTCCAGAGCTATGTCTGCCAGGGTCTCGCGCTTGACCAGGCTCGAACGCAAGCGGCTGAGCTGACCCTCCGAGGCGGCAGCGAATCGATGGTAGAGTTCATCGGCGATGACGAAGCCGAGGATGGCATCCCCCAGGAATTCGAGGCGTTCGTTGTTCGCCCCTCCCACACTGCGATGGGTCAACGCCTGTTCGAGAAGACTGGCGTCGCTGAACCGATATCCCAGGGCACGGCAAAGGATGTCTGTCGAAGCCCTCAATTCGCAACCAATTCCAGGCGCTCGTTGAAGGTCATCAGCACCTCGACGTTTCCGGCAATCGGCCGCCGCTTCTCATAGTTGATTTCGATGGTGGTGATCCCGCCGGAACGACGAATCCTCACCTGCTCGCGGTCCAGACCATTGATGTTATTGATGTCAAAACGCCTGAACAACATATTGCGAATCTCGCTCACCGGTTTACGGCTGATGAAGGGCTCGTGGTTCAGGGATTCCAAGACATTCTTAACCGAATGGTGTTCGAGATAGACCGGGACGACCCTTAGGCCGACCATGATAAAAAAACCGATCACTGTCAAAACCACCAGCCAGCTGATCATGGTCAGACCATGCTGTCGCTTCATCGCATTTACCTCCATTGATTCCATATTGCCAACGGCCACAGCGATTCAGGTCAGGCCTGTCAGTCGATGCCATTACCCAGCCTTTCCCATGCTATCGGCGGGAAGCTCTCTAGGTTGGAATCCCAGTTCATCCAGATCCCAAACGCCTTACCAACCAGGTTTTCGTCCGGCACCAGTCCCCAGCAGCGGCTGTCGTTGCTGTTGTCCCGATTGTCGCCCATCACAAAATAGTGGCCTTCAGGTACGGTTATCGGCCCGCTGCGCAAAACATTACAACCCAATGCCAGATTCGGCGCCCTCGGATGTACCAGAATATCGTGTTCGACCTCATCGATAGCCTCTTTCGAGCGGATCGCACCGGTCATCTGCACACCGCTTCCCACCCCCGTGTAACGACCCAGCGGGGTTTGGGGTATGGATTCACCATTGATGTAGATGGTCTTGTCACGATAGTGAATCGTGTCACCGGGCACCGCCACCACACGCTTGATATAGTCGATCCAGGGCTGCTGAGGATAACGGAACACCACCACATCGCCAGGCTGCGGATCATTGATCTGGATGACCTTTTTGTTCAAGACCGGCAGACGGATACCGTAACTGTACTTATTCACCAAAATGAAGTCTCCCACCAACAGGGTCGGCATCATCGATCCGGAAGGAATCCTAAAGGGCTCGACTAAAAAGGAACGAAGAATCAGCACCGCAAAGATCACCGGGAAAAAGGAACGGGAGTACTCTACGAGCAACGGCTCCTTGATCTTGACCTCAGCTTCATCGCCCCCTTCAGCCGCAGCCAATGCCCGTTGCTTTCTCTTGGATGCGAAGAACATGGCATCAAACAACCAGATGCCACCGGTCAGGGCACTGGCCGCAACCAGAAAAGTCGGAAAGTCGAAGTTCATATGCTTGTAAACCTTCTTAAATAACCTGTTTCCCTAAGGATCTGGAAGACCTATGCTCGTTCGAGATGGATGGTCAATTATCCTTGCCCACCTTTAGCACGGCAAGAAAGGCATCCTGCGGGATCTCCACCCTGCCCACCTGCTTCATGCGTTTTTTGCCCGCCTTCTGCTTCTCGAGCAGCTTGCGCTTTCGGGTGATATCCCCGCCATAGCATTTGGCAGTGACGTTCTTGCGCAACGCCTTGACCGTAGTGCGCGCGATGACCTTGCTACCGATCGCCGCCTGGATGGCCACTTCGAACATCTGCCGGGGGATAATCTCCTTCATCTTCACCGCCAGATCCCGGCCCCGGGTCTGCGCCTGATCCCGATGCACAATCACCGACAGGGCATCGACCCGCTCACCATTGATCAGGATATCCAGCTTGACCAGCGGTGCCGTCTGAAAATGGGTGAACTCATACTCGAATGAGGCGTAACCGCGGCTCACCGACTTGAGACGGTCGAAGAAATCTAAGACCACCTCGTTCAGCGGCAGTTCAAAAATCAACTGAACCTGGCCGCCCAGATATTGCAGATTCTTCTGCGTCCCGCGTTTCTCGATGCACAGGCTGATCACATTACCCAGATAGTCCTGGGGAACCAGGATGGTGGCGTTGATCACCGGTTCGCGCACCTCCTCGAATTTACCCGCCTCCGGCAGATCGGCCGGATTCTGAATCTGGATCAGTTCGCCGTCGCTCTTCAACACCTCGTAGACCACTGAGGGGGCGGTGGTAATCAGATCCAGATCGTATTCACGCTCCAGGC